>NZ_JAEQCI010000119.1:0-22785 GCF_020738565.1 Microcoleus sp. PH2017_12_PCY_D_A
GAAGGACTAAAGTCCTCACTACAAACCTGGAAAAGAAGGACTAAAGTCCTCACTACAAACCTGGAAAAGAAGGACTAAAGTCCTCACTACAAACCTGGATATTAGGCAATAGCATCGGCACCGACTAGAGTCTCGAATTGGGCTAATAGCATTCCATCAGCATTGTTTGCAACTCCAAAAATTCTAGGTAACTGACCTGTTTGGGCGAGAACTTGTCTCACTTCTCGGTTAGATACATCGGCTAAATTTTTGTTATTGAGAATGGCATTAACGGCCGCGATACCGACACCTTGACCAACTGCGGCGTTGAATTCTACAATTCTTCCCACAGAACAAGCCAGCCCTTCAAATCCCGAACACGGACTGACAACTGCCAGGTTAGGAACGTTTTTCATTAATGCGTGGCGGATGCCAATATTGAAGGTAGGCTGTTTGAAACTCAGACTTTTAAACCACCCCAAACTGTTTGCTTTCTCGCCAATACCCGAGATGCCTCCCCGGACATCAAAATGATAGCTAAATGTTCCCAGTGCTTCCGTAGCTGGTACGCCACCACGCAGCATTTGTGCGCCTGTTAAAGGTTCTACAACTCCCGTCACATTCCCGGCGTGTCTGATATACAGTTCTGAAGCAGAAGTAACAGAAGTAGCACCCAAACTTTTCAGCCAAGCGGCCACAAATGACATCTCTACCTGCATATTAGCTGTGGGTTTGCTCCCGTTTCTCGCTAAGGCTTCTGCTTCGCTGGCGGTGACTGCAAATAACAGCGCATTCCACGAAAGTCTTTCCTTTGGAAGTATGGCGATATTTCCCTCATCTAAAATTATGCCGGTTTCAGGAAAAGATAGCTTTCTGCCTCTAAAAGAATGGTATGCTACAGACAGTGCGGGCGATCGCACATCGATGTAATCGTTGCCCGCCCACAGAGTTTTGAGATTTCCTCTGGTGTCGATCATTTCCAGGCGGAGTTCTTCTGCTAGCTTGGCATCTTTCCCCGCAGCAGACAGCAAAAATTTTTGAGCCTCAGAATCGGCAAGGTTTGTGAAGCGTTTTAGATAAATATAATCGAGTTCTTTCAGTCTTCTGACACTGAGTCCTTGAGTTTCAAAAACTAGGGTGACTGGAAGTTCTGAGTTAGGCAAACCAAAGGTTTCAAATCCATTCAGCTTTCGCACACCTGCGGCTTGAGCTAATTCGCCATTGACAGTGGCATCAATAAATTGTTTTGCTACATAAACTGTCCCTTTTGAGGTAATTATGCTAGTAATTTTTTTGCCTTCTTTATTGATTGATTTAATTTCTACTTTGCTGAGGAGTGCGACTCCTGCTTGTACCAGCATTGCTTTCAGGGCTGCGCTGGCTTTGCTGGGGTCAAGGGCGATCGCGCTGACACCAGATTTTTGCAGGAATTCTTTATAGATTGTCGGCGGTGAACCGAAAGGGTCTAAATTTAAAGATTGTTGCAGTTCTTGACTAACCTGACTTCGATCTAAATAAGCGAGGCCGCCTCTGACTAAATGTCCGCCAATTCCTTCTTGCAAGCTTCCTTTAGACATTAGCAAAACTCGCGGATAAAGATTTGTCCGGCGGCGGTATTCTCGGGCTGCTGAGATGACGGCTAGAACGCCTGGAACTTCATCGCCAAAGCAAATGATATGGTAAGAACGCAGATCCATGAGCATTATTTAATCACGTCTCCCGATCGCCATTTTGTCGATCTGCATCTCAATTTTTGCCATCAAACTTTCTGTCTGTTCCAAATAAGGCCGCATCTTTCCTAATTTTTTTGATAATTTTCACACATTTCGGGACGCAAAAATCGGGATTTTCGGGAAAATCTTGCGTTTAGGGCGATCGCGATCGGTGAAAAAACTCGGTTGGCGATCGCCCGCAGGCTGCGTCATTCTGGCACTCTTTCCTCTCAATTAGCTTATATTATCAGGATCTATCCCCAACTCGCGCAATCGTTCAGCTAGTCGATCGGCGCGCTGGGCTAATTCCTTCACCTGTTCTTCAGGAGTCAGATAGCGTTTGCCATCCGCATCGTACCAATACAACCATTCCCTTGTCACCCCAGAATAATTTCCCCTTTCACAACCAATTCCCAAACCTATTTCTGGCATCCAAACAGGATTTCCCGGCTGTAACTCATAGGAACCATTGATTAATTTATATACTTCAAAACGAGGATCGCAACGGCGGCGAGAAGAATAAACCACGTAATAAAGTATGCCTAAATCTTTATATTTTTCCCACTTTCCGGTGTATTTGTGGTGATAAGTACCCGAAAGCAATTCGAGGACAAAACTTGGTATAATATTTTCATCCCCTAACTGGTAATTGGGACGCAATTCTTCATGGTAAAACCGTTCTATATCTAAACTTAAGAAAGCATCTGGCATGATGTACTCTTGGTCTGAGTCTTGGTAAATACCCATGTTTAAACCCAAAAACCAGTCCATGCGTTCTGCCCAAATTATGAGCAATATTGCCTTTAGCAATCCTGGAATTAATTCTTTGAGTTCGTTATCCGCAGGTGGTTGATAGAATTTTTGTCGTTCTTCGGGTGAGGGTGAGTGCTTAGAAAAGTTGTAATCTGACATAATAAATTTTTTCAAATCTGACTAATATTATAGCGTTTATTTTTGGGTATTATATGAAGATTTTAACGAACCGCGAAGACGCTAAGGGCGCGAAGTCAGAAAGAGAAGAAGATAGGTCATCTTGATTTACTTAATTTGAAATAATTTTTGTAAAATATCGGCCCAGAGTTGCGCGATCGACTAAACTATGTCTAAGCAGTCGGTTCTAATGGGGAACAGCCGTTAGAGGAAAGGGGGAAAGTTCGGTGGAAGTCCGGCGCTGTCCCGCAACTGTAATGAGAGTCTTGTCGCTTTCTGAGTCAGGATGCCCGCCGATGCGTTAGTTTAGATTGTCTCATCTGCGAGGTTCAGTATGCAGGCCAGAAATCGGAAATTAGTCAGCCTGGGATTGATGGCTGGCTTGAGTTGTTATCTTGTCTTGGGTTCGGCAACACCGGCCGCTGCTATGCACATTTCAGAAGGTTTTTTACCAGTGCAATGGGCTGTGTTTTGGTGGATGGTGGCACTGCCTTTTTTTGTGTTGGGTTTGCGTGAAATTACTCGCATTACCAAAGAACACCCGGAACTTAAATTATTACTAGCTTTAGCAGGTGCGTTTACTTTTGTGCTTTCTGCTTTAAAAATTCCATCGGTAACGGGGAGTTGTTCTCACCCAACGGGTACGGGTTTGGGTGCAATTTTGTTCGGCCCTTCGGTGATGGCTGTACTTGGTGCTTTAGTGCTGTTGTTTCAAACGTTATTGTTAGCGCACGGCGGGCTGACAACGTTGGGAGCAAATATGTTTTCGATGGCGATTGTTGGGCCGTTTGCTGCGTATTTTATCTATAATTTGCTGATGCGAACTGGTAGCCAACGGGTGGCAATTTTTTGTGCGGCTGCTTTGGCAGATTTGCTGACTTATGTGGTGACTTCGATGCAGTTGGCATTGGCTTTTCCGGCAGCGAGTGGCGGTTTTATGGCTTCGTTTCTCAAGTTTGCTAGTATCTTTGCGATTACTCAAGTACCTCTGGCGATTAGTGAGGGATTGCTGACTTTATTGGTTTGGAATTGGCTGCATTCTTACGGAAAACCAGAGTTAGAAATTCTGAAATTATTGAAACAGGAGTCATAAAGTCGTGAATCAAAAACCTACAAAAAATCAGCAAGCTACTTCGCAACAAAATTGGATGTTAGTAATTGGAGTTGTCGCCCTTGCGGTGATTCCCCTAGTTTTTGTGCGGGGTGAATACGGCGGATCGGACGATCGCGCACAGAAAGCAATTACCGAAATTCAACCCGATTATAAACCTTGGTTCAATCACTTGTTTGAACCGCCTAGCGCTGAAATTGCCAGTCTATTATTTGCGACTCAGGCGGCGCTGGGGGCTGGTGTGATCGGATATGCGATCGGGCTTTATAAAGGCCGATCGCAATCTCAGCAATCTGATGATAAATCGCCGCTGGAATGAATCATCAGATTGATAGTCTGGCTTACACCAATCGTTTGCGTGGGTTGCCGCCAACTCACAAATTATCGTTTGCGATCGCCCTTTTGATTCTGTCTCTGCTGTCTGGGGCGATCGTCCAATTGTCGATCGGCCTTTGGTTAGCAGTCTGGATCGTCATCTATGCGGGCATTCCGGGGAAACTTTATCTGCGGTTGTTGTCGCTACCGTTGATGTTTTTGCTGACGAGTTTGCCTGCTTTGGCGATTAATGGAATTGAGTTAAATCAAATCCAGACAATGCAGTGGGATATTTGGCAAGGTTGGGGAATTAGCATCGGCAATTTGTATCTGTATGTGAGTCGCACAGGCTTATACCAAGTGAGTCTGTTATTTCCGCGCACCTTGGCATCGACAAGTTGTATGTACTTCATCCTGTTGACGGTGCCATTTACAGAAACCTTGCAAATCCTCAGAAAATTGCGCTTTCCGCCGTTGTTGACAGAACTTTTGTTGTTGATGTATCGGTTTATTTTTAGCTTATTGGCGATCGCCGATGAACTTTGGATCGCCCAAAACTCGCGCTGTGGCTATCGCACTTGGAAACTAGGAATGCGTAGTTTAGGCATATTAATCGGGCAATTGCTTCAGCGAACTTTGGTAAACTACCGTCAAGTTTCGTTGAGTTTAGCCGCCCGTGGCTTTAATGGAGAACTGCGGGTTTGGCATTCTTCCCCTTACAAACCTTCGCGAAGATATACATTTGAAGCCGTGTTTGGGTGCACGGTTTTAACTTTATTAAGTGTGTTATTTCAAAATTGAAAATAAATAAAGAAATGAGGAGACGGCAGTGCCGTGTCCCTACAATTGATCGCGGTAGGGACACGGCACTGCCGTCTCCTCTATGCGGCAGTGCCGTGTCTCTACAATATGATTTTGGGTAGGGACACGGCATTGCCGTCTCCTCTATCCTGACTGAAGATATGACTTTTATGAACATAATTCATGACTTTAATGAATTGACTCCACAAGATAACTGTTGAATAATTGTAGTCAACACTTATCTTGTGGAAATCCTATGATAAATAAACGACTCCTCAAACAAATAGTTTTTTCATTACTAGCATCATTAAGCTGTTAGTCACAGTAACTCATGCAGCAGCCCAACAACTACCGTTCTACTGGGACAACATCAATGTTGCGATCGATGTTCAGACCAACGGAGATATGTTAGTTACGGAAACGCAAAAATATGTATTCACAGCAGCATACAACAATGAACGGTATCGCTATATTCCGTTAGATAAAGTCGATGCAATTCAAGATGTCACTGTTTCTGAAAATAATCAAATAATTCCGAGTACCACTGGCAATGAAAACAATCAACTTTGGATTCGTTGGCAACATGAATTAAAACCGCCAGATTCACATACTTTTGTGATTAAATATCGAGTGGTAGGTGGATTGCAGCTAGATGGTGGAAATACTCAAGTTTATTGGAAAGCCATTGCAGCGGGTCGGAAATCGCCAGTTAATACTGGAAAAGTTACGGTGAAATTACCAGATGCTTTGTCAGGGAAAGTTCTCTCCTTTACGAATTTTGGTGCAGCAGCAGTTCCTCGTCAAGTAGATACTAAGACATTTGAATTTGTCGCAAGTCAGGCTATTCAACCGGAACAAGAATTAGAAGTGCAGATTGCATTTCCCCAGGCGATTTTGAATGTACCTCAATCTGGTTGGCAACAAAATGGTAATCAATCTCAATCTACTTCGGAAAAAGCGGGCTTTCCCATGATTTTTGTAATGTTTTGGTTCGGGTTTGTGATGTTTTCGATTAGTGGCAGTGCTCGCAGTGATAGTCTTAGTAGCGGTGGTAGCGACTATGACAGTGGTGGCGGTGGTGGCGGTGGCGGTGGCGGTGGTGGCGGTGGCGGCGGTGGCGGCGGTGGTGGCGGTGGCGGTGGTGGTTGATATCAATGGGACTTACGCCACAATCAAAGAAACCGGGTTTTTAGCTAATCTGTGGGTTATAGCGAAGTATTTCGGAAAAAACCCGGTTTCTGGCTATCCGTTGATATATTGATATCCCCCAAATTCAGGAGACGGCAATGCCGTTTCCCTACAAATAATCGGGTAGGGAAATGGCATTTCCGTGTCCGAATTTGCTTGATTTTGAGATAAACCGATCGCACTCCCTACAAAATCATATTCAAAATATGACTTTTATGAACATAATTCATGACTTTAATGAATTGACTCCACAAGAAACCTGTTGAATAATTGTAGTCAACACTTATCTTGTGGAAATCCTATGATAAATAAACGACTCCTCAAACAAATAGTTTTTTCATTACTAGCATCATTAAGCTTGGTCACAGTGACTCATGCAGCGGCTCAACAACTACCGTTTTACTGGGATAACATCAACGTCATCATCGACGTTCAGACAAACGGAGATATGTTAGTCACCGAAACGCAAAAATATGTATTCACCGCAGCCTACAACAATGAACGGTATCGCTATATTCCGTTAGATAAAGTCGATGCAATTCAAGATGTCACTGTTTCTGAAAATAATCAAATAATTCCTAGTAGTATAGGAACTGAAAACAATCAACTTTGGATTCGTTGGCAACATGAATTAAAACCGCCAGACTCACATACTTTTGTCATCAAATATCGCGTGGTAGGTGGATTGCAGTTAGATGGTGGGAATACTTTAGTTTATTGGAAAGCGATTTCAGCGGGTCGGAAAGCGCCAGTTAATACTGGAAAAGTTACGGTGAAATTACCAGCAGCTTTATCAGGGAAAGTTCTGTCGTTTACCAATTTTGGTGCAGCAGCAGTTCCCCGTCAAGTAGATCCTAAAACTTTTGAATTTGTGGCAAGTCAGGCTATTCTACCGGAACAAGAATTAGAAGTGCAGATTGCATTTCCCCAGGTAATTCTGAATATACCTCAACCTAGTTGGCAACAAACTGGCAATCAATCTCAATCTTCGGGAGGACTAGGATTTTTCATAGGCCAATTTTTGGGGGTATTTTTTTCATTCATATTTTTGTTACTCATACTACTCATAATAACATTGCCTATTTTTGGTTTAATGACGATTTACCTCTATCTTACACAATTTTGTTTTAGATGTAAAAAGTTTACGCTAAAAACCAGTAGAGAAGTAATTTCTACACCTACCCGAAAGACGAAAGGAAAGGATCAAGTTATCCGTCACTGTACTAATTGCGGCTATCACCATGAAAAAATAGTTATCACGAGGTATGGAGATTCGAGTAGTGGTGGCGGCGGTGGCGGCGGTGGAGGTGGCGGCGGCGGTGGCGGCGGTGGAGGTGGTGGTGGCGGCGGTGGTGGCGGTGGCGGTGGTTAATATCAACGGGAGTTACGCATCACAATCAAAGAAACCGGGTTTTTAGCTAATCTATGGATTATAAACGAAGTCTTTCGGAAAAAACCCGGTTTCTGGCCACCCATATTCCAAATATGACTTTTATGAGCATAACTCATGACTTTAATGAATTGACCTTCAAACAAATCTATTGAATACTGATTGTAGTAAACAAATTTCCCGTACATTTCCACTTAAAGCAGCTTAAAAACTATGACTAAATCACGTTGGCTTCGCAAGCTTTTACCCTTAGCAGCATCTTTCGCAACCACGATCGCACTAGCAGGCACTTTTGCCCCACCAACTCCCGCACAAACCAATCCGCCACCTCCCCAACCCCAACCAGTCCAACCAGCGACAGAAGAAGGTTTTACCATCCCGATTTGGATCTTTCCCGTAGGCGCAATGTTCTTTGTGTTCATGTTTATCCCCAAAATTGGTTGGACTTTGGGCTTAATTGCGATCGGCGAACGAGAAGTCGGAATTGTCACCAAAAAATTCTCCAGCAAAAACTTGCCATCCAGTAGATTAATTGCCCTCGATGGTGAAGGAGGTTTGCAAGCAGATACCCTGCCTCCCGGCTGGCATTTTGGTTATTTTCCCTGGCAATATAGCATCAAAAAAGAACCAGTTGTTGTCGTTCCTCAAGATGAAATTGGTTTAATTATTGCCAATGACGGAGCAACAATTCCTCCCGATCGCATTTTAGGAACAGTCGTCGATTGCGACAATTTCCAAAATGCCCGCAAATTCCTCACCAACGGCGGAGAAAAAGGAAGGCAGCTAGCCGTAATCACCACGGGTACTTATCGGATTAACACAGCCTTATTTGAAGTCATTACTTCAGCTAATGCCAAGCAAAAGGGTATGGAACCGTCGGAATTTAAAGTATACAAACTTGCTCCCGAGCGTGTGGGCATTGTGACCGTACTAGACGGCGTTCCCATTGATGAAGGTGAAATCGCCGGCCCCATAATTCCCGGTCACAACAATTTCCAAAAAGCGCAATCTTTCATCAAAGGTGGCGGGCGCAGGGGCTTGCAAGAACAGATAATTCTATCCGGTTCGTGGAACCTCAATCCCTGGTTTGTGCAAGTCGAACAAGTAAAAATGACCGAAGTGCCGATTGGTTATGTAGGCGTAGTAATTTCCTTTGTGGGGGAATCGCAAAAAGATGTAAGCGGGGAGGCTTTTACCCACGGGAATCTCGTCACCAAGGGCAATAAAGGTGTGTGGATCGAGCCGCTTTATCCGGGCAAACATCCCATCAATACAAAAGTGATGAAAGTCGAACTTGTTCCCACTACTGATGTAGTTTTAAACTTCACTTCACGGTTCAGCGGAGAACACGGCTATGACTCTAAGTTAAGTGCCATGAAATTGCTTTCTTTTGATGGATTTGGCTTTGAGTTGGAAATTTTCCAAATCATTCATGTCGGTACTTTAGATGCACCGAGAGTGATTTCGCGGCAAGGTTCGATGCAGAATCTAATTGACCAAGTGCTGCGTCCAATTGTGGGGAATTATTTCCGCAATTCGGCTCAAGAATATACCATACTCGATTTTTTGATCGCGCGGAGCGATCGCCAAGCAGAAGCAGGGGAACACGTGCGTCAAGCATTGCGCGCCTATGACGTGCAAGCAGTGGACACTCTCATCGGTGTGATTTCGCCACCAGCGGAGTTGATGCAAACGTTGACCGATCGCAAAATTGCCCAAGAACAGGAAAAAACCTACGAAGCACAGCGCAATTCAGAGTCCCAGCGTCAAGAATTAGTGCGTGCAACTGCGATCGCCAACATTCAACATGAGGTGGTGGGGGCAGAACAAGGCGTGAAAATTGCCCAATTAACTGCTAGCGCTGCGATCGAACACGCCAGCGGTGAAGCACAAGGAATTCGCCTGATGGGAGAAGCAAAAGCCGATGCTTATCAAGTTGGTGTCAGTGCTCTGGGGATTGAGAGTTACACGATGTTGCAAGCTATTCAGGCGATCGCAGATGGTAGCGTTCGCGTGGTTCCCGATGTCGCAGTCAACGGTAGCGGCGGCGGTGGCGGTTTGCTAGACGGTTTGATGGCAACATTCATGCGGAATGAAACCACCAAAAATGCAGATAAAGCAGGAGAATTACCTGTACTCAACGGACATAAATCGGAGCCTGTTCTTGTGGAATCAGTGGCTGAATTACCAATAGCAAAGGTTAATTCCGTATCAGTGAAGTCGCCGGAGTCTCTGAATCATTGACCAGTTGCTCAATCTGAGGATGTTGCTGAAGACGATATTGATTCGTTATTTGGTGACTTCTCCGATATTTGAGTTAATTTGTGCGGTTTGTAGAGAGGACGGTTGTCCTCTCTTATTTTTTTAGTAAAAATATGACTTTTATGAACTTGGATATGAGGATTTTTATGAAATCAATCAATGAATTATATGAATTGACTTTCAACGCTGCTTATTTGATGATGATAATAACCCAAGCTTGAAAGTAATTGGAGATAAAATCATGAGCAAAGCATCAGAAATATTAAAATTCCAAGAAATGTTTGGATTTTGGATAAATCTATTAGTTGGGGGAAGTTTTTTGATATTTGGTTTAGTTGCCGGCGGCCCTGGCTATTTATTTGCTGTAATTGGTTTGCTTTTGGTAATATTCACAGAAATAGAGACTATTACATTTGATAAAAATCTCGGTCATCTGACGTTAAAAAAAGAGAAGCCACTCATTTCCAAGACAAAAACTGTCAAACATTTGATTGAAGATATTTCAGGTGTGGAAATACAGAAAATTGAGGATAGTGAGAGCGTCAAGTATCGCGTCTGTCTGGTGCTATTTTCAGGCAAGCGTTCTGTCCCTCTAACTTCATACTTCAGCACTGGCTTGGGAGACAAGCATAAAAAAGCCGAAGTCATTGCCACATTTCTGGATATCAAAAATTACGGTCTTGAAGGCTTTCCCCGACAACAGAGTTATAGCGAAGAACTTCAATGGGAGACTATAGAGGAGGAGATTGTTCACTGGGAAACTGCAATCGCAAGTGACTCTAATGATGCTGATGCTCACCTAAAATTAGCAATAGCTTTGCTTAGCCAAGACAAAACAAAAAATAAAGAGCAAGCAATCAGCCACATAAGAGAGGCTGAGGCTCTTTTCAAAAGTCAAGGCTATGATGAGGAAGCAATGCAGGCTGGTCAACTTTACGGAATGCTTTATTGGGGAATGCTTGGAAAGTGAGGTTTCTTGTTCCCAGACTCTGGCTAGGAATAGGTATCTGGAAGCTTTGCATCCAAGCAATATAACAATATTGACTTTGCCGAATTCTTCACCGTTATTGGTGGCACCCAACGCTCAAATTTGATAGCTCAAAAAAACACAGGTACAAAACGATGAAATTTCTAGAGAGACACAAACATATGAATGGACTAAAGTTGATGATACTTGCTTTAAGTGCGATCGGTCTATCATCATGCGGAAATATATCTTCTTTGTCATTTCCACAGATGCGATCGGGAAACAAAACATTTGGTGATTGGTGTCGCGAAAAAGATTCTTTAAGTCCTGAGAGTAAACATACTGTTGATGTACTTTTAGCAAAAGCAGGGACTACTAAGTGCGATGCGGCTAATCAGAAACTTTCAAGTCTCACGGAACTCAGCCTCGATAGCAATGAAATCAGCGACATCGAGCCCTTGCAATCATTCACTAAGCTGACTAAACTCGAACTCAGCCGCAATTATATCAGCGATATTAGATCGCTAAAATCTTTGACTAAGCTGACTAAACTCGGCCTCAGTAATAATCAAATTATTGAGATCAAACCATTGCAATCCTTGACTAACCTAACAGAACTCAACCTCGGTGACGATCAAATCTATGACGACATCGAATCCTTGAATAACCAAATGTCTGTCAGGCTCATTGACAATAAAATCAGCGACATCAAACCCTTGCAATATTTGACTAAATTGACTCGACTCAGTCTTAGTGGTAATCAAATCAGCGATATCAAACCATTACAATCCTTGACGAAGCTTGAGAATCTGAGCCTCGGCGAAAATAAAATCACTGACATCAAACCATTACAATCCTTGACTAACCTGATGTGGCTCACTCTTAACAACAATAAAATCAGCGATATTAAGCCATTGCAATCTTTGACTAACCTGGGTAATCTCATGCTTAGCGATAATAAAATCAGCGACATCAAACCATTACAATCTTTGACCCTGTTTCGGCTAGGTCTCAATAATAATAAAGTCATCGATATCAAACCATTACAATCCTTGTCTGACCTGGATTATCTTAGTCTCAACAACAATAAGATACCTGATATTAAACCATTAGAATCTTTGACAAGACTGCGCTGGTTAGGTCTTGTAAATAATAAAATTAGCGATATCAAACCATTGCAATCTTTGACTAAACTGGAAGGACTCTATCTCAAAAATAATCAAATAAGCGACATCAAACCCTTACAATCCTTACTTAACCTGACTAAACTCGACCTTAATAACAATAAAATCAGCGATATCAAACCCTTACAATCTTTGACTAAACTGACTGAACTCGACCTCGAAAAAAATCAAATCAGCAATATCAAACCTTTGGAATCTTTGACTAAACTGACTCAGGTCAAGCTGGGTTTAAATGCCGTTGCCCTTTTAGGACTATCGGGAAATAGACCTTCCCCGTCAGTCACCCAGAAGCAACAAAAAGATACTCGACGAACATTTGCAGATTGGTGCCGCGCTCAACCTTTTTTGAGTCCCGAAGATAAATATACTGTTGAAGTGCTGTTGAAGGAAGCCAAGACTACTGATTGCGATGCCGCTAATCGGAAACTTTCGAGTCTCACGAAACTCAACCTCGATAACAATCAAATCATCGACATTAGACCGCTAGAATCTTTAACTAAACTGACTGAACTCGATCTGGGTGGCAATAAAATCATTGACATCAAACCCATACAATCCTTAACGAACCTGACTTATATCCAACTTGGCGGCAATAAAATCAGTGACATCAAACCCTTGCAATCCTTAACGAACCTAACTCAACTTTTTGTTCAGAACAATCAAATTAGCGATATAAAACCTTTGCAATCCTTGACTAATCTGACTGATCTCGGTCTCAGCGATAATCAAATCAGTGATATCAAACCATTGCAATCTTTAACCAAGCTGACTAATGTCGGCCTTTACAACAATAAGATCGGCGATATCCAACCATTGAAATCTTTGACTAACCTCACTCAACTCGGTCTTCAAAACAATCAAATCAGTGACATTCAAGCATTGCAATCCTTAACTAAGCTGACTATGCTCGATCTCATAAAAAATAAAATCAGCGATATCAAACCCTTACAATCCTTGACTAACCTAACTACTCTCAACCTCTACATCAATGAAATTACTGATATCAAACCATTGCAATCCTTGACTAAGCTGACTGTTCTCGGACTCGGCGACAATAAAATAGGCGATATCAAACCTTTAGAATCTTTGACAAAACTTGAATTGCTAGACCTTATGAAGAATCAAATTAGCGACATCAAGCCGCTAAAATCTTTGACCAACCTGAATAATCTCATCCTTACGAACAATAAAATAAGTGATATCAAACCTTTGCAATCCTTGACCAATCTTCGGTGGCTCGAACTTAATGAGAATAAAATCAGCGATATCAAACCCTTACAATCCTTGACTAACCTGATGTCATTGTACGTCCGTGGAAATCCGATTTCTCCCAAGATTTGCCCGATCGAGCCACAGTCTACCTGCGATTGGTGATCTTGAAATTCTTTATAGATCCAAAAATTAGAGGCACAAAATGATGACATTTATAGTTGCACACGAACACAGGAATTTACCACAGCCGATCGCACTTACTTGTAGTGTCATCATCGCCCTAGTATTATTATGAATTGGATGGCTTTATTAAATGCGATCGATAATGCCATCCCACAGTTCGGAAATAGGGCGTAATTTGCCTTCTTTAATTTGCCGTATCTGGAGGCTAGGCCTCCAAACAATATGGTAATATCGACCTTGCCGAATTCTTTAAGCAGTCTCGGCTCAAATATCTATGGGCTTTTACATTGAATTAGAATAATTTTTATGATAAACTGGAATCAGTCGATTAAGGAGAGAGTTGTGTATGATCGCGCAAGTTGAAACCAAAACCTACACGGCTGAAGAATATCTAGAAGCTGAAGTCAATTCTGTGGATCGGCATGAATTTATCAATGGGGAGATTATTCTGATGGCTGGCGGTTCACCGGATCACAATGAAATTGCCCTTAATTTAGGTGGGGCGCTGAAACTGGCGTTAAAAGGGAAACCATATCGGACTTTTAGTTCGGATCAACGGCTTTGGGTTCCCCAGCTTAATAATTACACTTACCCGGATTTGATAGTGGCGGCGAAACCGATCGAACTTCAATCTGGACGCACTGATACAATTACCAATCCTTTGCTGATTGCTGAGGTACTATCTAAGGGTACTAGAGCTTACGATCGCGATGATAAGTTTGCTGCTTATCGCAGTATTCCGAGTTTTCAGGAGTATTTGTTAATCGACCAATATCGGCTACAGGTGCAGCAATATTCTAAAACTGACGCGAATAAGTGGATTTTTTCGGAATATAGCTGTGCGGGCGATCGAGTTACATTAACCTCTATTCCTGTAGAATTTTCTGTGGCAGATTTGTATGAAAATATTGAGTTTGATGTAACACCAAATCCGGCTTAAATATCGAGGCGGATTTGGTTTGTATTGGAGCAGTTTTAACCGCCCACTCTGATTAATCGATCGCCCTTGAGTCCCTAGATCTCACCAACAGACCATATTTCGGGGCAAAAACCATCGCCAACACAAACAGCAGCGTTTGCAACACCACAATACATCCGCCCGTCGAACCATCAATGTGATAGCTGATATAAGTTCCCATTACGCTAGAAAATACTCCCGAAGTCATCGCAATTAGCGTCATATGGTCAAAATTATCACTCAATAAATACGCCGTAGCCCCCGGAGTTACTAACATTGCTACTACCAAAATAATCCCGACTGTCTGAAGTCCCGCAACTGCTGTCAGCGATAGCAAAGACAGCAACACGTAATATAGAAAAGTGATATTTAAACCGATCGATCGCGCGTGAGTAGAGTCAAAACAAAACAGAATTAAATCTTTGCGTAAAACTGCCAGCGTCACTAGGGTAATGACACTAATAATCACAGTTTGAACAATATCTGAATCCGAAATACCTAAAACATTGCCAAATAAGATATGCGTCAAGTCGATCGAACTTCTGACTTTAGAAATTAACACCAAACCAAAGGCAAAAAATCCGGTAAACACTAAACCAATCACTGTATCTTCTTTAACGCGAGTTTTTGCTTTGATAAAGCCGATCGCAATTACCGAACCCACACCAAACAAAAACGCCCCGACCGCCAAAGGAATATTCAGCACATAAGCAATCACAACCCCCGGCATCACCGCATGGGAAACCGCATCACCCATCAATGCCCATCCCTTCAAAGTCATATAGCACGAAAGCGCCGAACAAACAATCCCTACTAAGGCGCTGACTAAAATCGCCTTCACCATAAATTCATGCTGCAACGGTGCGACAAACCACTGAATTAAGTCCATTATTGCTCCTGGCGATCGACTTGAGTTAAACGACTTTTAGCAAAGGATAAATCACCGATCGCACCGCCAAAGGTACGAGAGAGATTTTCCTCTGTAAACACATCGGAGGTGTTACCATAGGCGAGAATGCTGCGATTGATTAACACTACTTGGTCGCAAAACGTGGTAATAGAGTCTAAATCGTGAGTAGAAACGAGAATTGTATGCCCCGTTTGCCGCAATTCCATCAGCAAATCAATCATCATTTTCTCGGTTTTGATATCAACTCCGGCGAAGGGTTCATCCAGCAGTAAAACCGTTGCTTGTTGCGCCAAAGCCCGCGCAAAAAAGGTGCGTTTCTTTTGTCCCCCGGATAACTCTCCGATTTGCCGATCGCGCATTGGCCACATTTCCACCCTTTCCAAGCTTTCTCGCACCGCTTGTTTGTCGATCGATCCTGGAATCCGCAACAGATTCATGTAGCCGTAGCGCCCCATCATCACCACATCAAAAACATTCACCGGAAAATTCCAGTCTACCTCTTCCGACTGAGGCACATAGGCAACCAGATTGCTTTTTTGCACTTGACGGATCGGCAAGCCATTAATTAAAATTCGTCCGGTGTTTGGCTTCACAAACCCCATAATTGCCTTAAACAGGGTTGATTTTCCCGCACCATTCATCCCCACCAAACCGCAAATTGTCCCCGCTTTAAGTTGCAGCGAGGCGCTGTGCAAGGCTACTTTACCGTGATAAGCAACCGTGACATTTTCAATGTCAATACTGATTCTATCCATACCAATTTCTCCAAATTACCAATTCCCTATGCCCCATGCCCCATGCCCCATGCCCCATGCCCCATTACCCATTACCCTGTAGTCCTTTTATCAAAGTATTGACGTTATATTCAAGCATCTTAAGGTAGGTTGATGCAGGGCCTTCCGATGGAGATAGGGAATCGACATAAAACACGCCGGCAAATTTGGCCCCGGTTTCCTTTGCTACCTGAAGCTGTGCTTCGTTGCTGACGGTACTCTCGCAAAATACAGCAGGTATTTTGTTGGCTTTGACTGTATCAATCACCCGTTCAACTTGTTTCGGTGTAGATTGCTGTTCGGCATTTACAGGCCAAATATAAACTTCTTTCAAGCCGTAGTCGCGCGCAATGTAAGAAAATGCGCCTTCACAACTTACTATGTAGCGTTTATCTGGGGGAATCGCTGAAATAGCTTGTTTGAGCTTTTCATCGATCGCCTCAATTTGCTGACTGTATTTTGTCGAATTCGCTTCATAGGTTGCAGCATTGGCTGGATCGGCATTTGATAAAGCTCTGCGAATATTTCTAACGTAAACCAAGGCATTTTTAGGCGACATCCAAGCATGGGGATTCGGTTTACCTTTGTAGGAATCTTCGGCAATATTAATCGGTTTAATTCCTTCACTCACAGTAATGCGAGGAACTTTAGGAAAACTGTTATAAAATCGAGTTGCCCAGCGTTCCAAATTCAATCCGTTATCCAAAATTAGACTAGCACCTTGCCCTCGTTTTAAGTCGCTAGGAGTGACTTCATAGCCGTGAATTTCCGCCCCAGGCTTTGTGATGGATTGAACAATTACTTTGTCACCAGCGACATTCTGCGCCATGTCTGCCAGCACCGTGAAGGTGGTGAGAATGACTTTTTTATCTTTTCGGAACCAATCGGTGGCATTAGGGCTAGAAGCTCGATTTTGATTGCTTTGAGGCTCCGCTGTCGTCTGAGTGTTGCACGCAGTGACGCACACTCCCAGCAACAGCCCCAATCCAATTATTTGATACTGTTTCCAAACGGGAGCGGAGAGGAGCGAGAAGGGGAAAAGGGGAGATGAGGGGAGAATTTGAGGATTTTTGGGCATATATTCCAAAATGCTAGCTAAATTTGCCACAGATTACGGCAGACAGCCCGATCGACTATCGCAGATTTTCATAATGTTTTCATTTTTTCAATTTATCACAGAATCGGGGAAAATGGCAGAATCACGAACAGTGAGGGTAAATGGGCGATCGGCTTTTTGGCCTAAACGCAGGCTTCGCTTACGCTCTGTTTATTCAGAGTTGCCATTTTCATTACTTGCAAAGTTATAATGCAATCAACGATCGTATTCCCATGCCAATTCCACAGATTGTTCTTGATACCAACATCATTGTTTCGGGCTTGCGTTCTAGGAAAGCTAGTGCTTTTCGCTTACTAGAATTAGTAGGTACAGGGGAATTTGATATCCATCTTTCCGTGCCATTGGTGCTAGAATATCGAGAGGTATTGTTGAGAGAGTTACCGAATCTTTATGTCAGTGCCACAGATATTGAAGATTTCATAGAATTTCACTGCTCCGTCGCCACAAGACATCGCATTTTCTTTCTATGGCGACCCTATCTACCCGATCCTAAAGACGATATGGTACTGGAACTAGCGGTTACAGCAAGATGTGATAGTGTAGTAACGTACAACATTCGTGACTTTTTTGGCATTGAGCGGTTTGGGATAAGAGCGATCGCACCTGCTGAGTTTTTAAGAGATATTGGAGCCTTGCTATGAGTAATTTGAATGTTCAACTTCCTGACTCATTGTACAAAGATTTGCAAGCGTTAGCCTCGCAAGATGGGATTTCTATCGATCAATTTATAGCGACAGCAGTTGCGGAAAAGCTGTCGGCGCTGATGACCGAAACCTACTTAGAAGATTTAGCAAAGCGAGGAATTCGCCAGAAGTATGACGCTGTTTTAGCTAAAGTGCCAGATGTTGAACCCGAACTCTATGACGAGTTCCCGCCAGTATAAAAATTCGATTTCACAGAGCCACAGGCGATTTTTTTGTGGAATGGAGGAGAAATAAAATATGCGTTAGAGCCGGAAAAAATCTGCGAACTATTAACTTTAAAATCTCGAAATCATTGCTACCTAGGAACTCAACCAAGTAATTGTATTTTTGTCGATCGCGAATGACAACGAAATTTTGGATTTTGTGGCAAAAGTTGGCAATTTCTCCGGTTCAATGCTATGAACAGGTATGCAAGCGCTGGGAAGAATTTCAACCCTCCCGGAAATCCTAAAATTTATCCAATTCTCCCAATGCCGAAGTCACAATCAATTTCTATTTCCAAAGTAACTCGCTACCAAAATGCAGCGCTGAATTACTATTTGGGACTGACAGATTCGCCCTATCTTCACTACGGCTATTGGAAAACTCTGCCCGTACCCGCTGAAGAACTCACCATCGGGCGGCTGCGTAACGCTCAGCAAGCTTATACGGATAAATTGTTAGATTTTATCCCGAAAGACATCAAGACTGTCCTGGACGTAGGATGCGGGATTGGGGGGAATGCGGCTTATTTGCTCGATCGGGCTTTTGGAGTCGAAGGCCTCGCACCCGATCCGTTTCAACAACAGCGCTTTCTCAAGTGTACGGGCGATCGCGCCATCTTCCACCTCACCAAATTTGAAGACTTCCAAGCCACCCATTCCTACGATTTAGTTCTCTTTAGCGAAAGCAGTCAATATATGTCTGCTGTCGATATAGCTAAAGGTGCGGCGGCGGTGCTCAATCCCGGAGGTTATGTACTTCTTGCGGATATGTTGCGATCTAATCCTGATTATACAGAAGGAATGTTTTCTAACTGTCATGTGGTGCAAGAACTGGAAACTGCATTGATGCAAGCGGGGTTTAATTTAGTAAAAGCTGAGGATATTTCGGCTCATATTGTACCAACAATTGATTTATATGTCGATACTTTCCGCAGGTATGGACTGAATACAATGATTTATGTTGCAGACTTGATTTCGATCGCGGTTCCCCCGATTCATAAAATTCTGCGTTGGATATTTCGCCGCTGGTTTAAGAAATTGGTGGTTGAAGGATTGGAGGCGAGTCAACTGTTTGAAAAGCATCTTTGTTATGAGATTCAACTTTGGCAGTTAATAGAAAAAGATGGAAGTGCGAATAAATTAACAGGTTCGTAGTAAGGACTTTAGTCCTTCTTCTAGGTTCGTAGTAAGGACTTCAGTCCTTCTTCCCGAAGACTAAAATCCTCACGACAAAACAGGTTCGTAGTAAGGACTTCAGTCCTTCCTCAATGCGGACTAAAGTAGGTTCGTAGTGAGGACTTCCTTCCTCAATGCGGACTAAAGTAGGTTCGTAGTGAGGACTTCAGTCCTTCCTCAATGCGGACTAAAGTCCTCACTACAAACCTGACTTCAGGACTTCCTCAATGCGGACTAAAGTCCTCACTACAAACCTATTTTACTTTAGTTATTTATGATAAATAAATGTCTCAATCAATCCTCGAATTCGATCGCACTTTTTACTCATATCCCTGCACTTCGCGATCGGCAATTCACGATTTAAGCCTGAAAATCCCCGCCGGGAAGCGCTGCGGACTCATCGGTCAAAACGGCTGCGGCAAAACCACCTTTTTCCTGCTAGCAAACGGCTTGTACCAACCGCAACAGGGAATCATTCGCTGGGAAGGCGAACCGTTTCGCTACGATCGCAAATCTCTCGTGAAACTGCGCCAACAAATCGGACTCGTCTTTCAAAATCCCGAACATCAATTAGTCGCTTCCACAGTAGAAGAGGATATCTCCTACGGATTGTACAACTTGGGTTTGGCAGAATCCGAAATTGCTCAACAGGTGCAACAGGCGATCGAGCAATTCAACTTAAGCGAACTCGCCCGCGAACCAATCCACAACCTCAGTTTAGGACAAAAAAAGCGCGTTTCCATCGCCGATATCATGGTACTCAAACCCAAACTGCTGCTATTAGACGAACCTACCGCCTATCTCGATCCGCGCCACACCAAACAACTGATCGGTTTGCTGCAACAAATTCACGCAGCCGGAACCACAATACTTTTAGCAAGTCACGACCTCGATTTCATCTATCGCTGGGCCGATTGGGTGTTTGTGATGGATTGCGGAAAACTGATTCTAGAAGGCACACCCGAAGCCGTTTTTGCTCAGCGGGATGTCTTGGAACAATTGCAGCTTGGCGTACCGCTGGCGATCGAGCTAATCGACCAAATCAAGGATCTCATTGACAAAAATCCTAACTCAAAACTGCCCGCCTTCGATGAATTGCAACAACAAATTTTAGACGCGCGCCGGCGGATTTAATAAGCTGATGACTTACGCACCCCGACTCCAGAAACCGGGTTTTTACCTTATTTGCCGACTCCGACGCATAATTTCGCAAAAAACCCGGTTTCTACCCTAAGTGCGATCGTACCAAATTTGCAGCGCCAACCGATGAACTTCGCGCCAACTAACATTATTAAGTCGAGCAATTTCCGCACAATCTTCGTATTCCGGCTGCACATTAACAATCGTTTCTCCAGACTTAGCAACTTTAATTTTAACTTCGCCGTACTCTGTTTGAACTTTCTGGATTTCTCGATCCAAAATAGTTCTCTGTTGAGTCGATCGCCTAATTCCCAGAGTAGTAGTCTCCCGAAACATCACAGCCTCGCAAGCATCCTGAAATTCAGGATGACAAATCACAGTCAACAACACCCCCAACCGCGACTTTTTCATCACAATTGGTGTAGTAAAAACATCCAGAGCTCCCGCCAAAAACAAAGCATCAAAAACATACCCAATCGCCTGCGGGTTTAAATCATCAATTTGCGTTTCCAAAACACAGACTGTTTCCTGCGAATTGGTAATTAGTAATTGGTAATTAGTTAAATCTTCCCTCGTTATTCCATCCGTTACATCCGTTACAAAATCCGCTGCTAATCTTCCCTCTTCCCTCTTTCTTACATCCGTTACATCCCGCACATTGCTCGCTGCCGAACCTTTCTTCTCCCCAATCCAGAGGCGTAAAATATTAGGAATTGCCAGATTTCGCGAACCTGCACCCAAACCAATTTTCAGAACTTGCATCGGCGGCGGCGGGCCAAAAGCAGAGGCGAGAGTACAGGCGATCGCAGTACCCGTAGGAGTGCACAACTCGCGATCGATCCCGTTGCTATAAACCGGCACTCGATGCGTTTCCCACAACCGCATCACAGCAGGCGTGGGCACAACCAACTTGCCGTGTGCAGCCTTCACCGTACCCGCACCAGTCGGCATCGGCGAAAAGTAAAACTCATCAATATCCAACCAATCCAAACCCAAACAAGTACCGACAATATCAATAATTGCATCCGTAGCCCCCACCTCGTGAAAGTGAACTTCACTGGCGGAGATACCGTGTACGGCACCCTCTGCATCTGCTAATTTGCGAAACACGGCCAAACTCCACGCTTCCACGCGCGCAGGCAATTTTGCAGCGATGATAATCTGCTCAATTTCCGGCAAATGGCGGTGATGAGTGTGGCCAATTTCCGCATCAGCTTCGCCGTGACTGTGAGAATGTTCTTCTCCATCATGATGATGGTGGTGGTGGCGCCTGTCGAAAGTCGGGGATTCAGTTTCCGAGGGATCGAGGGCGGAGTCAGCAGCCGGATTGTTTGATTTTAAAGGCAAATCTGCAGCTAAATCCACATAAAATTTAGTAGCTTGTTGAGTATTGCGGTGAACTAATTCGGCCCGCAATTGGTACTCAGTCGAAATGCCGAGTAAATGGAGTTTTTCGATTAGATAGTCTAAGGGAACACCCGCGTGTACGAGAGCTCCGAGGCACATATCGCCAGCAATGCCGGTTGGGCAGTCAAAATACGCTATTTTATTCATTATTAACAATTAATTTTCAACATTGATTGTTTTAGCACATTTGTCGATCGCCCACTTAGCCTGAAATATCTTAACATGGCAATTATTTACGGACTCCATCCAGTTGTACCCCAGAAAGACCGGATCGAGAAGATTACAAAAGCTCTCAAAGATGGGGCAGTGATGCTTTATCCCACAGATACAGTTTACGCGATCGGCTGCGATCTCAACTCCAAATCTGCCGTAGAACGAGTCAGGCGGATCAAGCAACTATCAAATGATAAGCCATTAACATTTCTGTGTTCCTCATTGTCAAATATCACCGAGTATGCTGCCGTCACCGATGAAGCATACAGAATCATCAAGCGGTTAATCCCCGGGCCCTACACATTTCTGCTACCAGCTACCAAATTAGTGCCCAAATTGGTAATGAACCCAAAACGCAAAACCACGGGAATTCGCGTTCCCAACCACCCGCTTTGCTTTACACTTCTAGAATCTTTGGGAAATCCAATTATTTCCACATCTGCTCACATTACAACAACTGATGATGAAGGTACTGCACCAGTGCCATCTGGAAAAGCAGAAAGCTTTGGCAAAGCTGAACTATTTGACTGTTTTTTAAAGTTAGTAGATATCATTGTCGATGATGATTCCGATCCGGGATATCAAGTTTCTACCATTCTCGATTTAACAGAAAGCGAACCGATTGTCCTTCGTCGCGGCTTGGGATGGGAAGCAGCCGCCGCTTGGGAACAAGATTAAAATTTGAGGGGTTCTTGCGCTTCTCCAACAGTCCGCCGGGGGTTCAAAACCCCCGTCTCATAGCAAAAGTCCTCTCAAAGAGGACTGCTGAATATAGCGCGGTTATGGTATTGAATTTAATTAAGGTCTGTCCTATATTTTAAAGGATTGAGAATTATCATAGGGGTAATCGCTATCAGTATATATTAAATATTATTTCGACTTTAATTCATCGCGACTTATGTTATTCAGCCCTAATTTCCACAGTCGTCTTAAGACGACTTCAGCTATGA
>NZ_JAEQCI010000120.1:0-16282 GCF_020738565.1 Microcoleus sp. PH2017_12_PCY_D_A
CTCACCTATAAATGTAATCAGTTGTCACTAACTGCCTGAGCAGCTAGGCTAACCGTCCCATAAGCTTTTAGGCTTATTTTAGGTTAAACGAACCGCACTGCGACGAACCAAAGTTGACCCCAAAGTGTATGGGAAGTTTGACCGAGGGAACCGAAGAATTTGGCAAATTTGAGGATGGTGATCGAACACTTGGAACCGTAATCTGTGTCGCCGATCGCCCATTGGCCACTTTGGCAATTGTTGCGAACGGCGATCGGGATTTCTGGTACTAGCAAAGCATTGCTAGGTTTGGCACCAAATACTGAAAATGTAGGTCTTTCTTTTGTGGTAGTCATTGTTCGTTTTTCCTAGGTTATTGATTTATTTTCTGACAAGTTGGAATCGGTAATTTGTAATTTGGAATCGGCCATTAGTAATCCGTTAAATCCGTTACATAATCCGTTGCCGAACTTCCTTCGATTGATTACCGAATGAGATGTGTTGTCGCTTTTGGTTCTGGATAGGTATACTCAAGCATCGCCTCTTGTTGAGCTTGAATAATCCGCAGCGCGGTGAGCAAATGCTCTAAGGTTTCTAAGTGCGCTGGGGTGAAGTGGATGCTGAAGCCTTCGCCATCCCGCGCGTAGCCCGGACAAACCAGCGAGGCCGAGCTTTGTTCTTCGTGGGTGGCGATGTATAGCCAGTCATCGTCTTCGAGCTTGTAATGCGTGTCTGTCCAGGTTCTCAGCATTTGCTATCTGTTCCTCCTTAATTTGCTGCGTACAAGGGTTTTGACGCCCACCGCCGATCGCTCGTCTAAAGTTAATGGCGCTATATCTAGCGTTTCTGCTGGGATAATTTGCACCTTCAACCATACCCGTGCGGTTAATTAGGTTGATTAAAGCGTCAACTAACCTCATGGTAGCGCGGGTTGATTTTCCCGTCAAGTATTTTGTTGAACTTTTCATCAAAACAGGCTAGAATGCCTGTCAGGAGGCGAAAAACCGTGGAACAAACATTTGGAAGACTGATCCGTCAAGCTCGCAAGGACAAAGCTTACTCACAACGTGAGCTAGCTGGTATGTTAAGTGTGGATTTTACTTATTTGTCGAAGTTGGAGAACGATCGCGCCGATTATGCGCCAAAAGAAGATGTAATCCGAGCATTGGCGCGGAATCTCGACATCAACGAAGAGGAATTGATTTTTCTGGCGGGGAGACTGCCTCAGCAGTACGAAGCGCTGCTGAAGCAGAATCCGAAGGAAATGCAGGCTCTTTTCCGGCGGATGCAAGAAAATCCAGATTGGCTCAAACAATCTTTTGAAGCGTAACAGAGGCCTATCACAGTGAGTATTTTTAAACCGTATTGCTTCTATCCCAAAGAATCGATCGAGCGTTTGGCTTCGGACATCCTAATGCAGATGCAGAAAACGCAAAATTTTGCTCCGAAATGGCCTTTTGAAGCGACAACGGTGGCTGATTTTCTCGATTTGGGCGTAGTCTGGGACTGCATTGAGCCCGATGCAGAAGGTGCGATCGCCGCGAGGATTTTGCCCCAGCAGCGGTTAATCGAAATCAACGAATTGATTCTCGAAAAACCGCCGGGGTTCATCGAATCGACGATCGCCCACGAAATCGGCCATTGGGTGCTGCACGTCAATCAAGACGAAGCAGACGGGACTGTGAAACAGTTGGAACTCAACCTCGGCAATACAGAAAAAACCGCCCAGGATGTCGAGGAAGCGTTTGTTTGTCGGGGCGCGGGTGCGGATAATAAGGTTTTGTCGATCGAATGGCAAGCCCAATATTTCGCAAGCTGCTTGTTAATGCCCCGATGTATTTTGGAAGATAAAAGACAGGGACGGGATTTAACAAAGTGGTCGCATTTATACAAAATGAGAGATGAATTGGGAGTGAGCATTTCCAATTTGACAAACCGCTTGCAAGAGTTTGGTTGGATTTACATTCCTAAGGGAACGCGCGAGATTTATGCCGGGAAAGAGGCGGCAAACGGGCAGCAGCGGCTATTTGGATAGAATTTGATGGGATTTGAGAGTTTATTTCAAATCTCTATCATCTTTTGAGGGTGTGAGGAATGACGGAAACAGATTTAGAGAATACTGAAGAAGAGCGAAACTGGAGACAAGACAAGCTGCTAACTATTGATGAGATTGAGAGGCTTCAAAAAGGGGGTGAAAATATTCATCTACTCAAAGGTAAACGGAATGCTTCAAAAAGAGATCTCTACAAAGACACAGAAGGAAATATTTATGTTAAACCTAAAGGTGGTATTGGAACAGGTGAATTCACTGATTTGAATATTAATGATTTTTAATTAATCAAAGAGGAGCGGGCAGATGGAGTCAGAAATTTACGCTTACTTTATGTTGACTGGAATGGAATTCGATCCCGACGAAGTGACTGCCAAGGTAAGCATCAATCCAACTGAAAGTTGGAGGAAAGGGGACTTAATTAGTGCCCGGGGTACTAGACGGCACAAAGAAAATGGTTGGAGTGTGTATTCTAAAATTGAAAAATCTGCCGACTTAGAAGAACACATTAATTCGGTTTTAGAACAGCTTCAGCCTGGGTGGAGTCCTTTGCGAGAGTTATGCAAGTTTTATGCTGCGGAGATTGCTTGCGTCATTTATTACAGAAGTGGCAGCATCCCAGCGATTCATTTTGAGAAAAGTATCGTTGAAAAGGTACATCAATTGAATGCGGAAATTGATGTAGATTTTTATGTTTTGCCAGAACAGATTGCCTCGGATGAAGCAGTAGCAGCATGAGGGGGTATAGCGTTGTTGAGCAATCGAGCGATCGCCCTTTTGGTCTGATTGCTTCCTCCTGTGGTACAGTATGATTGAAAAAAAACATGAATTACCCATGGTGGCTAGAAACCGGGTTTCTACGATTTTTACGTTGAGTGACGAGAAATAGACAAAGAAACCCGGTTTCTGGAGCGGCGCGCGCAAGTCATAAACAAATATACTGTGCAAATTATGCAGACAAATATCAGTTTGGTTCTGGAAGCTTGTCAAGAGTTAAATATCAGTTATGAAATCCTCGCGCCCAACCAAAACTTAGTGAGAATCAAACTGAACGGTGAGGATTATTACTTTGTTAATTTCAGTATGCCGTTTAACAACGAGCAAATCGTACACATATTTAAAGATAAAGAATATACCTATCACTTGCTGAAAGGCAAGATTAAAACTCCTCAAACTCTAGGATTTCTCTCGCCTTTTTGCGAGGAAAAGTATTACAAATATTTAGAGTTTAAAAATTGCGAAGAAATTGCAGCCGAAGTGAGCAAAACATTTTCCCTCCCTGTGATTGTGAAAAGAAATCGCGGTTCGGCGGGAAACAATGTATTGCTTTGTGAAACGAAGGAGCAAGTTCAAGCCGCGATTGAAATTGTATTTAATGTCAACAGCAAAGATTATGACTATGTTTGCCTAGCTCAAGACTATATTGATGTCCGACACGAATATCGGGCGGTTTTCTTTAATCAAAAGCTGGTTTTGCTGTATGAAAAAGACAAATCAGATGCTAAATTTGCGGGAAATTTAAGCCCGCTGCACTGGGAGGGTGCCAAAGCCAAGCATATTACCGATTTAGAGATACTTTCGGAAATTGAAAATTTTGTTCGCCCTGTTTTTGAAGAGATTCGGATTAATTACGGCGGGTTTGATATTGCCTTAGATACAAATGGGGAATATTGGTTAATTGAAATTAATTCGAGTCCTAATTTTGAGATTTTTGTAAGAGATAACGATCGCAAAATTGCGGTAACAATGTTTAAAGACATCTTGGAGAGCTTGATTGTCAACAAAACACCTTATTTGAAATGAAGAGTTGAGTAACGAGAAACTCAACCCAACCTATATATTTTAAACTTCACTCCATGCTTTGAAAATACCAGTAAAGATTAGCAACAGTTAAATCATTGATTTCTTGCCAACTTGAGGGGGCTAAAGCTTTATAGCCAGAGGTATTGGCTTTTTGACTGATATAAGATTCGTGTTGTTGACGCAAGCTAGGTTTGATCAAAAATCGTAATTGATCCAGTAGCGATTTGAAGTGAGATTTTTGTTGCAAGTTTTGGTAGAGCGCAATTTCTGCTGGTTCTGCTAGTATACCAACTTCTTCTTTAGTGGTTGAAACTGGTGTCGTTTCCATATTTAAACTAGCCAATTGTTTACGCTCATCCGCCGATAAACTTAGCATCCAATCTACCTGATTTTGCCAAGAGTTCAAAACTACTAGATCCTGATTATAAATCCGTGTGATTTCTGGAAATATAAAATCAATTTCATCTTTTGTGCAGCGCTCAATCACAGTGAGAATGTCTTGGCGTATTCTTTCTTGGAGGTGGGAAAGGGAATTACTTACAGACGCAGGCTCGTTCAGCAATTGATAAGTTAATGAAATTGTCTGCTCAATTGCCCAAGCACATTCAACTCTACGAAGATAGCCCACTGCACAAGTGGCTTTGAATAATTCAGGATTATTATAGTCAGCTAAAGCAGTAGCTAAAATGTGTTGTGCGCTTGTTAAGGTAGAATTTTTGGTATGTTTATCTTTCATTAATAAAGCACTTTGAATTAGTTTCTGTGCCATCGCAAATTTCCCATAAGCTTGACTTAAGATTAAACGATGGTGCTCAAAATTAATGCTTTTAGCTAACAGTTTTATTTCAGCAATAACATCTGCTTTATGGTCTTTCAGCAGTGCTTCTATACTGATAAAGCCGTGTGTAACTGTTAGCTTCAATTCCTTAATATCTTCCCTCATTTTCAAGGTCTGATGAAGGTTAACGGCTGACATTGCAGCTATGGCCACTACACCGACACCAATGACGGCAGTAGATGCTGACAGAATGCCCACATTAGCCGAGAGAGATGTTAAGCCATACTGAATCACATCTAATTTTTTGTCAATTTCTTTAAAACCCCGATCGGTTTGAACCATTTGCGCTACACCCAATACAAAATCTGGAATAGCTAACAAAGGCTCGGCAACCATACCAATTGCCGAACCTACAAAGTGACCTGTTGCCCTGTCTCTAGCTATTCCCAATAATACTCCTGCACTATTCTTCACGACTTCATAAGTGCCGGAGATGATACCAGCCTGTATGTGAGGAGGAAACACAAAAACCATATTTTTTTACCTGACTAGCGATTAATGTTACACATTATAATATATTATATGATTATGGTTAACTCTGTCAGTCCAAAGTGGAATTACTTAAATGAACGAATTCATGAAAGCATTTCAGAACATCGCCCAATATGCGGCTCTCGTCGCGGCGGATGATGATAAATCTTTAGAAATCAAGGAATCTGCTACAACCGTAATTAAGTCTGTCCAGCCTGGGTTTGATGAATTGAGGGAATCAGCCACCAGACTTGAAAAAGTTGTGCAAAAATGCCGAAACGATATCGATCGCGCTGAAGACGTTTGGACTTGCAAAATTGGGATTATCCAAGCTTCAAAACAGGAAATATGGCAACAGCTTGGGGAACTGAGCGGCTGTCATGTCAGAATCAATGAACTAGGTCGTAAATGTCAAAATGCCGCGATTGATGAATCTCAAGATTATTGGGATAAAATATTTGATGTCCGCGTTAAACAGAAGTGGTTTATTGATGCAGCCAAGAAACAAAAAAAAGGAATTGGCTGGGGAGAAAAAGATAATTTTATTAAAGATATTCCCATCGTTATGAATCTTGTTTGTAGGGAAATTGAACAAATCATTAAGCGCAGCCTGGATCTGGTTTATCAAGACCTTAGCACGATTAACTTAAAAGTGCTTACCCAGTATTTCCAAAATTTAGATAAGCAGACAAAAGATGTGTTGAATCATCAGATGAATTTAACTTTTAGCGAGATAGCAAATAAATTTGAGCAGCCGACAGTTTACTTGCCTGAGAACACCAAATCACTGAGGTCTGAACTTATTTCGGCTCTGGATAATTTATCCAAATACCGTTTAGGCGATCTTTTTTGGGAAGAGGTTGTAAAATTTAAAAAGGAGGTTTCAACCGCGATTGATAATTTCATTAATTCAATTTGTTGATGACAGATTATACCATGGAAGTAGAGCTTTAGTTAAAGCCCTGAGATTTTACAATAAATTTCTCGAAAAGCAAGATAGATATCAGCAAGAAACACCTGCACAACGTCAGGCTGAAAGAGCCTGGATTGATTCGCAATGGACTGAAATTAAGAGATTGGAAAAAGGTATTAAAGTAATTCTAAATTCTTCTCCATAATTCCTTAAGCTACTGTCATTGTACTAGAGCGCAGTTCTTCCTATGCTAAAATAAACTTAGTCACAATTTCATCAAAACAATGACAGCACAAGTGTTAGAACTAGAGGGAACGTGGGAAGAAATTCTCGCCCAATCAGCAAAATTTTCTGGACGCCGAGTTCGCATCATCGTTCTTGCTAACGAAGATGAAGAGGTACTCCCATCTCCCGAAGAAAGTTTTCGACAAGCATGGTTGGAAATAAAGACAGGAAAAACTAGACCTGTATCTGAACTGTGGGAAGGAATTGATGCAGCGATAGAGATGATGGAATCTCTGCCAGAAACTTTACAACAGCAAGTAGCAGAATACTTGAAAGAGTATATCGCAGACTTAAAAGAGGAACTTCAATGGGAAGAATCTTTCAAAAAAACGCAACCGCAACTTGTGGCTGCCGCCCAACGCGCAAAAAAAGAAATTGCGGAAGGAAAGGCACGGGAAATGAAACTGAATGAGCTATGAAATCTGCCACCCTCCCTTCCTTTTGGGAAAACTACAATTCTCTTGACAGTAGAGTAAAAGAGCAAGCTAGAAAAGCTTATCGTTTGTGGCTTGAAAATCCCTTTTATCCATCTTTGCACTTTAAGTGTATCAACCAAGAAGAAAATATCTGGTCTGCGAGAATCACGCGGAGCCATCGATCAGTGGGCATTTTACAAGGAGATACCGTGACATGGTTTTGGATTGGGAACCACGATGATTATGAACGTTTTTTCTAGTAATCAGGCCGGGGCGGGTTTTCGAGATGGTTGGTTTCAGGCAATTATTGTTAGCGAACCCGCCCCTACATCGCCTGGAATCTTGACTGTTTCACAAGAGTTAAAGCATCACATTCTCTCTAACACCTGAATTCCCAACAATCCTAAACCCAACTTCAAACTCCTCGCCGTCAAATCGCACAAAATTAGCCGCGAAGTCCGCAACGGTTCATCGGCTTTCAAAACCGGACACTGCTCAAAAAATTGATTGAACTTTTGACTTAATTCAAACAAATACTGACAAATTCGATTCGGCAACAAATCGCCGCTAACAGCATTCACAACTTCATTGAACTGCAATAAATGCTTTGCCAATACCAACTCGGCATCTGACTGCAAAATCACTTTCGCACCAGCATCTAAATTGTCAAAATCAATCTCTCCTTTGCGGCGAATTCCCTGGACGCGCACGTAAGCATAGAGCATATATGGTGCGGTATTTCCTTGCAATGCGAGCATTTTGTCGTAACTGAAAATATAGTTGCTGGCGCGGTTTTGACTTAAGTCGGCATACTTGACGGCACTCAAACCAACTGTTCGAGATACGTTGGCAATAAATTCTTCTGTTTCGTGTCTTTCTTCTGCTTTTAGTCTATCTTCTAAATCTTGGCGGGTGCGGACGATCGCCTCATCGAGCAAATCTTGCAACCGCACTGCATCCCCAGAACGAGTTTTTAGTCTTTTCCCATCCTCTCCGCATACCAAACCGAAGGGAACATGAACAATTTCCACATTGTCAGGAATCCAATTGGCTTTTCTGGCGACTGCAAATACTTGAGCAAAATGGTTGGCTTGTCCTGAATCGGTGACGTAAATTATGCGTTTTGCACCGTCTTCTTTGATTCGGTAGCGGATGGCGGCTAAATCGGTGGTGGCGTAGTTGTAGCCACCATCAGTTTTTTGGACAATTAGCGGCAATGGTTCGCCTTCTTTGTTGGTGAAACCATCTACAAAAACGCATTTTGCACCGTCACTTTCTACTAGCAAACCGAGACTGGTTAAATCTTCGACTACTGCTGCTAATAATGGATTGTAAAATGATTCGCCGCGTTCGGTTAGTTGGATGTCTAGTAAGTCGTAGATTACTTGAAATTCCCGCCGGGATTGATCGCACAGCAGTTTCCAGGCGCGGCGGGTGTCTTCGGCGCCTGCTTGCAGTTTTACTACTTCTTGGCGGGCGGTTTCTTTGAAGGTTTCGTCTGTGTCGAAGCGCTGTTTTGCTTGGCGGTAAAATGCGACTAAATCTCCTAAGTCTAGGGCGTCTGCGGTTGTTAATGCTTCGGGGTGAACTTCGCGCAAGTAGGCGATTAGCATTCCGAATTGGGTGCCCCAGTCGCCGATGTGGTTGATTCTGAGTACGTCGTGGCCTTGAAATTCGAGGATGCGGGCGATCGCATCTCCGATGATTGTCGATCGCAAGTGTCCGACGTGCATTTCTTTGGCGATGTTGGGGCTCGAAAAGTCGATCGCGATTCTTTGAGGTGCTTCTGTCAGTGAAATCCCCAAACGGGTGTCGGCGGCGATCGCGCTTATCTGCGCTTCCAAATAAGCTGGTTTCAGCTTCAAATTGATAAAACCGGGGCCCGCGATTTCTGGGGTTTCGCAGATGTCGGCAATATCTAGATTTTCGATGATGGTTTGCGCGATCGCCCGCGGTGGCTTACCTAACTTTTTCCCCAAACTCATCGCCGCGTTGCACTGAAAGTCCCCAAACTTGGGATTACCCGCAGGCGCTAGCATCAGATCGGTATCGGCATAACTCTCACCGAATGCGGAGGTGAAGGCTTTTTCAAATCTTGTTTTTAACTGTTGGGCGATCGAGTTCATCTTTTATATTTTGATTGGATGTTTATTTTAAACTCTACATCGAGCACTTTGTGCCAATAATCCTCTAACAACTTATATAATTTTCCTCTCCCCCTTTCCCCTTCTTCCCGAATCTCTAGAAAATTTTGTGTGCTTAGCTTTTAGGTGCTGATGCAGTCGAAATCACTGACCGTGCTAGCACAGATGATATTTTATCACAGTTGCGATCGCTACACAAATCCAAAAAGATCACATCTAGTCAACGATCGCGATCGCTAGATAATTTATTTAAATCAGTTACATTAAGGTATGTTAATATTTTTTTAATGCTCCCCAAAATTCTACGGAAGGAAGTAGTTATGTTATCTCAACCTGTTTTTGGCGATCGTTCTCTGACCATAGCCTTTTATCAAGCAGTAATCGATCGCTTCGATGACCCTCTGAGTCTTTCGACTCAAGCATTATTACGCGAGTGCACCCTCGGCTTCGCCCCTTGTCCCGAGGGAGTCAAAACCTTTTTCATTATCGCGCCGAGTCTGGATGCAGCAGAGCAACTAATTGGCAAAATCGACAACATTTTAGAGCGAGTTGCCGAACTCATGGCTGGAGTCGGACAAGTTGCCCTCTGCATCGTTCCCCCCGGCAGCGAGGCCGAGCAACCAGTAGATCTGCAAAGCTTAGAAAAAGTTCCCGCCGATTGTCTCGCTTGCAAATTCTTTACAATTATGTGTGCTGATGCTGCGAGCGATCGCTAAAATTGACAGTTAGCAACCAGCAACTCGCTGTGCTTGACTGAACCTGTGCCTCTGCCGGCGCGGGATATATTGCCTATTAGTAACAGTCGCTGGAATTAACAGGGCAAAGCGTGCAGGTAATTCGATCGAAAGCAAGGTTGCACTCGCTATCGAAGAGTGTTAAACAAGCAGGCAAAATTAATATACATTCATGCCCCCTTGTCAGTCGATCCGATTTTTACCTGCCGGCTTAAGCAGCCGTGCATCTACTGACAGTTGACAGTTGACAGTTGAGAGAAGGAAGAGGGTTCGAGGGAAGTAAGGAAAAGGGAATAAGGAAGAAGATATACACAGTAAGCTTTTTAGCGATAGATATTTTATGTTGCGTCAGGTGGATTTACTGAGCGCTGAAAAATAGAGTTTTGCTTCATATTAATTAAGTTTGCAGCGAGCAGAAAATTTTGTAAAAATAGAGAATTTGCGATCGCACGCTCACATCAGAAACCCGGTTTCTACGAAATTTTGGCGACGAGCAGATATATAGTTAGTAGAGTGCGTCAGTCCGTAGTTTCGCTTCAGTTAAAAGACCTTGAAACTGACGCACCCTACGCAGATATATAGTTAGTAGGGTGCGTCAGTCTCAAGTTTTGACAAAATTTAAACACATGGAAACTGACGCACTCTACGGGGATATATAGTGCGATCGCATCCCAGGCTCATAGAACTTGTTAAAAATTTCAGTTGAAAAATTGAATTATTAAATTTTATGCCTAACATTGGCGATAAAATCTAAAATTGCAATTCTCAAATCTCAAATCAAGCCATCATGGTAAAACTGACACCTAACCCCAGCTTTAGTTTAACGATTCGCGTTGCTCTGCCGAACCAGCCGGGAATGCTAGCAAGCGTCACCAGCGCGATCGGATCTGTGGGCGGCAACTTCGGCCAAATCGACTTAATCGAGCAAACCCGCGCCACTACAGTACGCGATATCACCGTCGATGCTTACAGCACCGAGCACAGCGAAGAAATAGTGCAAGCAGTGAAAGCGCTACCGAATATCAAAGTGATCGACGTGTACGATCGCACTTTCAACCTGCACCGGGGCGGTAAAATCAGCGTAGAAAGCAAAATTTCCCTCAAACGCCAGTCAGATTTGGCAATGGCCTACACTCCAGGAGTCGCCCGCATCTGTACTGCGATCGCCAATGACCCCCAACAAGTTTACAACCTGACAATCAAACAAAATACTGTTGCCATTGTTACCGACGGTAGCGCAGTTTTGGGACTCGGAAACCTCGGGCCGGAAGCCGCACTCCCAGTCATGGAAGGCAAAGCCATGCTATTTAAAGAATTTGCCGGAATAGACGCTTTTCCTATCTGTTTGAATACCCAAGATACAGACGAAATTATTCGCACAGTGCAGAATATCGCTCCGGTTTTTGGGGGAGTTAACCTCGAAGATATTTCTTCTCCCCGCTGTTTTGAAATTGAAGCAAGATTGCGGGAAACCTTAAATATTCCGATTTTTCACGACGACCAGCACGGAACTGCGATTGTCAGTTTGGCAGCATTAATTAATGCCTTAAAACTTGTCAAAAAAACAATGGCAGAAGTGTGTATCGTGATTAACGGCGCCGGTGCGGCGGGAGTTGCGATCGCCCGCTTGTTACGCAAAGCAGGTGCCGAAAACATCATCATGTGCGACTCCAAAGGCGTCCTTTCCAAAGATCGCACGGATATGAACCCAGAAAAACTCGAATTTGCTGTGGCTTCGGGCGGTACTTTGGAAGATGCGATCGCCGGTGCGGATGTATTTTTAGGTGTCAGCGCCCCCGGCGTGCTCACGCGATCGATGGTGCGATCGATGGCCGAAAATCCGATCGTTTTTGCCATGGCAAATCCCATTCCCGAAATTCAGCCAGAATTAATTATGGAGGATGCCGCGATAATCGCCACCGGACGCAGCGATTACCCGAATCAAATTAACAATGTTTTGGCATTTCCGGGGATATTTCGAGGTGCTTTGGACTGCAAAGCTGCGACGATTACGACCAGTATGTATTTGGGTGCAGCTTACGCGATCGCCTCTTTAGTCAGCCCTTCACAGCTTGACAAAGAACACATTATACCGTCTGTTTTTGACGAAAGAGTTGCCACTGCTGTCGCCGGTGCAGTGCAGTTGGCCGCCCGAGCCGAAGGTATCGCCCGCGATTAATTGAAGGAAGTTCGGCAACGGATTATTTAACGGATGTAACGGATAGAAGGATGTTCGGCAACGGATTATCTAACGGATAGAAAGAAGAGGGAAGATGCGACAACGAAAAGGGAATATGCCATGTATAAATTCATGGTCTTTGTAGCAGTTTTGTACTTCTTGTTTTGGGATTTTTCGGGTTTATTCTCATTTTCCGTTTCCTCGTTCCCGTTCATTCTTACTGCTTTTTCCTTCCCCATCCTCTCTTTTTCCCTGTCTATTCCCTCAGCCGCTCAGCGTTAAATTCCGTACACTGCTAGTTGCCGAACTTCCCTCTAACTTCTAACCTCTAACCTCTTCCTTCTGCCCTCGAACCTCAACATCTATCCGTTAAATCCGTTAAATCCGTTAAATCCGTTGCCGAACTTCCTTCTTCCTTGTTTTTTGCTGAGTGATAAAAATCACACCAATAAACCAGATAATCGACATAATAAAGATATAATTAATTATCCCAAGCCCAGCTAGGTCAGATGCAAAGCCAGTTAGGAGAAGACCGGAGCAATCGCAGCAACAGCAAATTGTTAGAACTGTCCCCGCTCGGGTTGGCATTGTGCCGGACGGACGGGACTTTTCTCGACGTAAATCCAGCTTTTGCGAGTATTATCGGCTGCACAGTTGCAGAAACTCTCAAGCTCAACTACTGGGAAGTTGTGCAAACACAGTGTACTCGCCCAGACAAGTATCTAGAAATTCCAACAAAAAATAGGTGCGCGGGCCCGTGCTCCGCAGCATACAAACATAAAAACAACCATCTCGTAACCGTGCGAGTTTCGGAGCGGGCAATTGAAACAGACGGAGAGTGGGCGATTTGGTTGAGTGCTGAACAAGTTGTTAATTGGGAGCCTGAAAATAGCGAGCTGCTGGAATCAGCGCCGCCGCACTGCAATTGTCATCTAGAAAAATTGCTGGCAAACCAGACGGACGAACTGGCAAAAACTCAGGAACTACTCCAAGAAAAAATCGCCGAACTGGAAGAAGCAAACTCGAAACTGCGGCTGCAAAATCAGATTATCGACCAAATTCGCGAAGCCGTAATTTGCACGGATGCGAAGGGCTTGATTACCAGTTGGAATAAAAGCGCTCAAAGGCTGTACGGGTACGATCCAACTGAAGTTATCGGTCAAAATATTAGTCTGATTTACGCGCAGAAACAGCGGAAATTAATATCAGAATTAGTTGGGAATCCGCTATTTGAAAAAGGCGAGGCAGAACTAGAAATCAGAATGAGCCGCAAGTCGGGGGAAGACTTCTGGTCGCACTTGTCAGTTTGTCTAGTTAAAGACGTTTGTGGCGAAGTTTTGGGGAGTGTGGGCTGCATCAGGGATATTAGCGATCGCAAAGCTTTAGAACAAGAATTAGCACAGAGACAAGCACTTTTTGATTCCTTTTTGCAGGAGGCGCCGGCAGGAATTTGCATTTTTGATTCGCAACTGCGATACGTGCAAATTAATCAATTTCTAGCAGAAATAAATGGCCTGATTCCAGCAGAACACATTGGCAAGACTTTAGGCGAAATACGGCCGGATATCGCTCCAATGGTAGAGCCTTTATACGAACAAATATTGAGAACGAAGCAACCCCTAATTAACATCGAAATGAGCGCTAAAAATCCCAGAAAGCCGGGGATTATGCGACACATGACAGCCTCTTATTTTCCTCTACTAGACAAAGACGGTGAGGCGATCGGCATGGGTGCAGTTGTGATTGACATTAGCGATCGCAAGCTTGCAGAAGCAGCCGTCCAAAAAAGCGAACAGCTCTACCGCACAATGGCAAGCAACATTCCTAACGGTGCGGTGATGTTGTTCGATCGCGAAATGCGCTTTACCCTGGTAGAAGGTATAGAATTAGCAGCAGTGGGGCTTTCTAAAGAGTTGATGGAAGGCAAGACAATCTCGGAAGTATTCGAGCCGGATTTTTGCGCTGCTGTCGAGCCAAATTATCGGGCGGCGCTGGCTGGAGAAACTGTTGTTGCAGAATTTGCCTATGGCGATCGCATTTACCTCGCTTATACTTTGCCAGTCAGAAACGAACGGCAAGAAATCACCGGTGGATTGCTAATGACTCAAAACATTACCGCTCGCCAATTAGCAGAAGAAGCCCTCAGAGAAAGCGAAGAAAAATATCGCTGCATTGTCGAAACAGCAGATGAAGGAATTTGGATGATCGATGCGGAGGGTAAAACTACTTTTGTCAACCAAAAAATGGCTGATATGCTAGGCACCACCGTAGAGGATGCGATCGGGCAGTCGCTATTTGATTTCATGGATGCAGAAGGCATTGCGATCGCCGAAGCCAATCTCAGCCTCCACCGTCAAGGAATTAGCGAACAGCGAGATTTTAAGCTGCGCCGCCGAGATGGCAGCGAGTTGTGGACGATGGCTTCTACTAATCCCTTACCAGACAAAGAAGGGCGCTATGTCGGTTCTTTAGCAATGGTTGCTGACATCACAAATCGCAAGCAAACAGAAGCCGCATTGCAGCAGTCGGAAGCCAAATTTCGATCGCTCTACGAACTAACCAGTTTGCCAGTTTTGATGTTATATGAAAATGGCATCTGCGACGCCAACACCGCCACCCTCAAACTATTTGGCTGCACCGCACCGCAACAGTTGTACGGCAAAAATCCCGGCTTGCTGTCGCCTGCTTTCCAACCCAACGGCAGAGATTCTTTGAGCTTGGCAGACGAAATGATGGATCTCGCCTTTGAGCGCGGAAACCACCGTTTTGATTGGGTTCACCAGCGCTCAGACGGTACTGATTTTCCCGCAGAAGTCGTGCTGACAATCATCGAAGTTGGAAATGAAAAAATTATCCAAGCAGTCGTCCAAGATTTAACCGATCGCTTCCTTGCAGAAGAAACATTAGTGCGATCGGAACAAGCCCTCAGACAGCAAGCTCAGAGAGAACAACTGCTGAATCAAATTGCCAACCAAATCCGCATTTCTTTAGATTTAGACACAATTTTAGCAACCGCCGTCCAAGAAATTGGCAATTTAATGCAGCCAGACTGGTGCATCTTCACTTGGTACCGTCCCAACAGCAATCCTCCGGTTTGGGACATAGTTTGTGAAGCCAAAAATCCAGATTTGCCAAGTTTGCTAGGTACTTATATTGTGGAGGACACATCTAGTGCCGGAGTCAAGCAAATTTTGCGCCGAGAAATTCTGCGAATAGATGATGTCAGCACTTTTGAAAATGCAGAATTGCGCGCAGCTTTCCAGGCAATCAAAGTTAACTCAGTGCTCTCGCTACCAATTCACACTGCTTCCGGCGATATTGGCGCGATTACCTGCTATCAGGCTCTGTCGGCGCGAAATTGGAGCGACTCGGAAGTCGAACTGATGCAAGCGGTGATCGCTCAAATTGCGATCGCGATCGACCACGCCGAACTCTACGATCGAACCCGCACAACTGCTCGATTAGCTCAAGCTCAAACCCAACAGCTAGAACAAACTTTGCACCAACTCCAGCGAACCCAAACTCAATTAATTCAAAGTGAAAAAATGTCAAGTTTGGGACAGTTAGTAGCAGGTGTCGCCCACGAAATCAACAACCCAGTTAACTTTATCTACGGCAATCTCAGCTACACCAGCGAATACACTGACAACTTGCTAAAACTGCTGCAACTTTACGAGCAAGAATACCCGCAACCTAGCCCCAAAATTTTAGATGCCAGAGAAGCCTTTGAAGTTGATTATATTGTGGAAGATTTACCAAAAATTGTCACATCTATGAAAGTCGGAGCCGATCGCATCCGCGACATAGTTTTGAGCCTGCGGACTTTCTCAAGATTGGACGAAGCCGAAATGAAGCAAGTTGACATTCACGAAGGCATTGAAAGCACGCTGATGATTTTGCAAAACCGCCTGAAAAATAAACCAGATCGCGCGCCAATTAATATTATCAAAGAATACGGTGACTTACCTTTAGTTGAATGTTATCCCGGTCAGTTAAATCAAGTATTTATGAATTTGTTGAGCAACGCGATCGACGCCGTGGAAATGGAGATAAATAAACCCGATCGCACGGACAACATTCTCGCAATTACGATCCGCACCGAACTAACCGACAATAACAGCGTGGCGATGCGGATAGCTGACACCGGCTCCGGGATGAGCGAAAACGTGAAGCTGCGCTTGTTTGACCCATTTTTTACCACAAAACCCATCGGCAAAGGCACAGGCTTAGGATTGGCGATTTCGCACTCTATTGTCGTAGAAAAACACGGCGGCGAGCTTACCTGCAATTCTGTGTTGGGGGAAGGTTCCGAATTTGCGATCGAGATTCCGCTGCGGCAAAAAAGAAATTCAAACCCAATGCAAAATTAACAGAAACCGGGTTTCTTCCGAGATATGTCGTCACCAACCGAGATTTTCTCAGAAACCCGGTTTCTTAGACTTGGCACTTTGCAAAATAGAAAACTTCTGA
>NZ_JAEQCI010000120.1:16295-22559 GCF_020738565.1 Microcoleus sp. PH2017_12_PCY_D_A
TGTCGTCACCAACCGAGATTTTCTCAGAAACCCGGTTTCTTAGACTTGGCACTTTGCAAAATAGAAAACTTCTGAGAAACCGGGTTTCTTCCGAGATATTTTGCAACCAACCGAGATTTTCTCAGAAACCCGGTTTCTTAGACTTTGCTTCTAACCCAAACATTTTACGTAAACCCGATCGCACCTTGCTGTTTCAACACCCGTTGTCGGCAGATATCCGCTAGTTTCGTACATTTTCACAGCTTCTTTGAGAACGCTAGCAGTTTCTATCCAGATTTCATCAAAGCCGCGAGCGATAATTTTACTTTCCAATTCTTGCAGTAAAAATTTCCCCAAACCTTGTTTCCTTGCTGCTGGCAAAATATACATTTTGCGAATTTCTACGGCATTTTTCCCGCGCTCGATCGGGTAGTAAGCCGCCGTACCCACTATTTTATCTTGCCGTTCAACTACCCAAAATTCGCCGCCTTTATTCTGATAGTGGAGTTCTACATCATAGACATCTCGATCGGCTCCGTAAGGTTCGCATTGTAAACCGTACTCTGCTAAAACATTCTGAATTAAATGGAATGCCTCAGCCCGATCGCGCGTTTCCCAGGAGCGAATTAAAAAATCGAGATGTTGGGTTTTCATCGGTTGTTGTGAAGTATACTTATTTTTTGACTTTGGCAACTGTAATTTTACTGATAATTAGTGTTTTACAGTCTGGAAATGCACCCAACTTTTAACTATGAATTCTCGGTTCAGGATAAAGAGTTGCCAGCAACTGACTTTCTACCAATGATAATTGCTCCAGCCGCTCAATCACAAGAGCGCGATCGAAATAAGTTGTTGCCAAAATCCAATATACACCGTAATGGCGCGCTTCCGAAGCCATCAAACTGCGGTAAAACTTAGCTAATTGGGCATCGGGACAGCGATCGCCCAGCAACCCCAACCGTTCGTGACTGCGCGCTTCAATCAAACCAGAAACCAACAAAGAATCCAAAAGTCTCTCCGGTTCCTGCTTGCGAATTTGGGCGGACAAACCCCCACCGTAGGGAGGCGCAGCCAAAGGGCCCAAAGGGATCCCGCGCTCTTCTAAGCGCTGGTTGACTTGCTCGAAATGCTCCAATTCTTCGCGGGCGATCGCCGTTAGCATCCGCACCAATTTTTCCCGTGCTGGGTAGCGAAACATTAAATTTAACGCTACTCCCGCCGCTTTCCGCTCGCAGTGAGAATGATCTAATAAAATTGTATCCAAATGGGCGATCGCCTGTTCGATCCAAGCTTCCGAACTCGGCTGTTTCAAAAACTTAATTGTTGGTAGTGTCATTAGTCAGCAGTCAGTAGTCAGTAGTTAAATAGCCTTCGATCAAATCACCTTTCTCCGTTTGTAGTGAGGACTTTAGTCCGCATCAATGAGAGGACTAAAGTCCTCACTACAAACCTATTTAATCGCGGTAATTCCAGTAGATATTATACTATCTATTCAGTTGTAATTATAGGGTGCGTCAGGATTTAATCTTCCATCGCCTTGCCGATTGTTTAGCCTGACGCACCCTACGGGCTCGGTTTGTAGTGAGGACTTTAGTCCGCATCAATGAGAGGACTAAAGTCCTCACTACAAACCTATGCACTCGCGGTCATTTTTTACACAACTTTTCAAACACCGCATACATATCACCAGCAAACTTTTTCGGATTCCACAGCGGCGACAAATTAGCTGCGTCTTTAGACTTCACCAACTGTGATTGAATTGCCTTCCTCAATTCAGCATCTTTGCCCAACTTTACACCCAAATTCACATATTCCGCCCAAGACCAAGCCGCATTACTTTCCATTCCCAAAGCCTGCAAAAACGAATAACCCATCCTCGACAAAAACTGTTCTCCCGTGCGAGTCACCACCGGTAAATTAAACCACAAAGCCTCTAAAGTGTGAGTACCTCCATTATAAGGATAAGAATCTAACAAAACATCAGCCAGCAAATAGACAATTCTGTGCTCTTCCTCCGTAGCAAACCTCGGCAAAAACTTAATTCTGTGCCGGCTAACTCCCTCAGCTTCACAAGCTTGATGGTACGCACCCTCAAATACCCCAGCATCGCCCAAAGCCTTGTGAATTAAAATACTGTTCGGCACTTGTTTGAGAATTGCGACTTGTGATTTTACCAAGTCGGAATTGAATTTTCGACCTGGAGCGACGCACAGGTAAACAATCTGATCTAAACCGATCCGATTTGACTTTCTCAACGCCACCGGATCCACTCCATACCTCTGAAATCCTGACACGGCTACAAAAGAATCCGGCATCCTAATTAGCTGCTCGTCATAATATTTTTCCAGACCTGCTGGGTGCGAATGCCAGTCTGTAAGAAAGTAATTTTCCGAGGATATGTAAGGGGCGTCAAATCCGAGCCAAGAAACACAAACTGGTGCGGGTTTTTGGTGAAGAATTTCAGCGTGAATTGGGACGCTGAGAGAATCTAAATCGACTAAAACGTCTAATCGGTCTTGCTGAATTTGGTTGATAATTTCTGCGGACTTGGCAAGTCCGTTTGGGTAAGTTTTGGGGAAAGTGAGTTTTCCCAAACTATCAAATTGTTGAGTGCGATCGTCAGGAGTAATTATTTCGGAAGCGTACAGATATAAATTGGGTGTGATGGCGGACAATTCGCGAATGATGTCAGCGCTGCACCAACCTACAGAATGACGGCTGAAGTGATTGGACAAAAACCCTATTTTTAATTTGCTGGCTGGGGATTGTGGTTTAAAACTGTAATTTGCGGGTTGAGAAAAATTAGGTTTGATACATTTTTCGATATACTTTTGGGCAATTAATCTGTAAAGTTTAGAGTTGGCTGCTAAGTCATCTCGCACGTAGGGCGTGCTGAATAAGAAGTTTGCATAAAGCGATTTAATTTCTACCGAGCTAGCCGTTTCTAAGTTTTGTTGCAAGTACGACTCTAACTCTAAAAATCGATCGCCCGCAATTTGATTCAATCCCGAGACTTGATAGGTGCTGACGTAGTAAATCGCCGTCATAATTGGATCGGTTTCGGCGCACATTTGGCTGTATTTGTGCACGGCTTGCCGCGCGGCCGCTAAATCGCTAGTATCTCGGAGGATTCCGCACAAATGTTGGTGGGCAGCAATAAAATCCGGTTTGATTTCTAGGGCTTTTTGCAGGTTGGGTATGGCTTCTTTTGCTTTGCCCTGGTGGCGCAGAATTATCCCAATTTGACAGTAGGCTTCGGGTAAATCGGGTTTGAATGCGATCGCCCGCTGCCATGCAGCCACCGCCTCATCTAACTTCCCCTGCCGCGCTAATTTATCGCCTAAATTTATGTGAAAATCTACCTCAGCCAGATGGGGATTGAGTTCGAGAGCTTTTTGCTCGTAGGCTACGGCTGCATCCGACTGCCCTTGCTGCTTCAGTGCCCCTGCCAAATTCCAGTAAGCAGCAGCCAAAGTTGGTTTGAGTTCGATCGCCTTTTGGTAATTGACGATCGCCTCTACCAAACGCTCTTGTTTGTAGAGCATACTCCCCAAATTAGCATAGGCCTCAGCAAAATCGGGATTGAGGGCGATCGCCTCAGAATAAAACCGCATTGCTTCCTCAATCTGGCCGCTTGCTTGCTGCACGTTACCCATTGTCACGTAAGCAGCCGCCCAATTCGGTTGCAATTCCAGAGCTCGGCGACAAGCAGCGACGGCGGCTGCTAAATTGCCTTGGGAGTAATAAGTTTCTGCAACGACAGTCAGCGATGCAGCATCTTCTAATTGAGGTGTTTCGGATTGGTTGCGAAAATCGGAATTCATTTGGCGGCCTATCTGTGCTATCAAGTTAAAGGTTGAATCTAGATTATTTTGCAGAGTAGCAGTTTTAGCGGAACTACGGGCGATCGTCACAGAGAATTTATGAGCCAGAAGCAAGCGACACAGCGCCAACATCACATCAAGTGGAAACCAAACCTTCTGCTGGGGATACTCTTGTTAGCCTTAGCAATCCCCTTACCCTTTGCCCAAAAGACTCTCGCGCAAAAGCAGACAGCCGACTTTCGGCAGCGAGTATTTCAAACAGCCCTTTATTTCACCCTATATTTTGAGGGCGGATTCAGCAATCACCCCGCAGATAAGGGCGGCAGAACCTATCGGGGCATCCTGCAAACGGAATACAACTCCTACCGCTACAGTCGCGGGCTGCCGCCCCTCGACGTGACGCAGATGTCGGAAGCAGAGCTCCTAGAAATTTATAAATATTACTGGGATTCGAGCCTTTCGGGTACGATGCAGCCTGCTTTGGCGATCGTCATGTTTGACACTGCTGTTAATTTTGGTATTAACAATTCTATTACATTTTTGCAGCAAGCTTTAGGATTGCCGCAAACTGGTGTTTTTGATGCGCGCACGAGGGATGCGCTAAAAGTCGCTAATAATAAAAATACGGCGCTGCAAATGATTAACGAACGGATTATTTACCGCTACAAACGAGTGCAAGAAGATCCGAGTCAAATGGCTTTTTTCCGGGGTTGGCTGAGCCGCGATTACAGTTTGTGGGGCTACGTGAATAAGATTAAATAATTAAGCGTTTTCTTGGTAGTGAAAATGCTGCACTTTCAGTAGATAGCGGTTCTCAAAAATATGAGGTACGTTGTTGGGAAGAGAGCCCTTCTTAATTTAGTGGTTATTTATGCCCTCACGCCATGTGGGGGTTGCTGTAACTGTCATCGCAAGCTGTTAGCGCAGCAACCTCAGAACCGGCGCTGCGAGTGATACCAAATCCGGGTTATTCATTCCCTTTATAATCTGTAGGGTGCGGATCTCTAAAATCTTTGAATAGCAGTGAAAGTTGTTCGTGGCGACGCACCCTACGTTCTATTTGTCAACTCAATCAAGTTCATAAAAGTCATAATTTTAGTTTCATAAAAGTCATATTTATCAAGATATATTTCAAGATTTGAAAAAAATACTAAATTTTAAGTAAACCGTATATAACAAAAAGATACCGATAAAATTTGTAGCTGCAAAATCAATTTAACTGATGAAACCTATGAATATAGAAGAAGCAATCATTTGTTTGGATAATCTTGTCTGCGAACAAACGGGAAAACGCCTAAAGCCTTTGCAAAAGGCGATAATTCAAGGCGTTGTACAGGGTTTGACCTACAAAGAAATAAAGGAACACTATCCGATCGCCCGCTACTACGCAGTGGGCTTCCTGGCGCGCGGTGTCGGGTACAACTTGTGGAAAGACCTCACCAAGGTACTGAAGCAAGCTGGAATTATTGAACTAGAAGAAAAAGTAGTCGGAGCAAATCTTTGGGACTCTATGATGAGAACTGTACAAAAAGGCACAGAACTCCCTAAACCTCCTGTCCATCAGCCGTTGGAAAAGCTGCTGCGGATGCGTTACCGAATCCGAGAACACTTGGTGAGCACCGAGTACAGCGATACCTATCTGGCTGAAGATGAAAATTTGCCCGATCGACCTTTGTGTCTCGTCAAGCGCCTGAAAAGCCAATCAGAGAAAACCAGCAAGCTATTCGATATAGAAACGCGAGTGTTATATCGCTTGGGCCAAAACGATCGCATACCAGAATTGTTAGCTCGATTTGAAGAAGATGGATATTTTTATTTAGTCTATCAATTCATCGAAGGACAACCACTGTATCAAGAACTCATCGAAGGTCAACCCTGGGAAGAACATCAAGTTATTGCTTTGTTGAAAGATATCTTAGAAGTGCTAGTCTTCGTTCACAAACAAAATGTAATTCACCGCGACTTGCACCCTCAAAACTTAATCATGCGCGCATCAGACGGCAAGATTGTATTAATTGACTTTGGGGCGGTCAAAGAAATCAACACCTCCCAAAATAGCAACGGTCAAACCAAATCGCGCGGCGGTGGCACTCAGCAAGAATACATCCCCCCCGAACAAGCCATCGGTTCGCCGAAATTTTGCAGCGACATCTATTCTGTCGGGATCATCGGGATTCAAGCCTTGACAGGGATGCGCCCGATACAACACAATCTCGATAATTTAGGCAATCTCATTTGGCAGAAAAATGCAACTGTTACCCCGGAGTTTGCTAGGGTTTTAGACCAGATGGTGCTGTACCATTTCCCCCAGCGTTACCCGTCAGCAACCGAAGCTTTGGAAGCACTTCAAAACTTGAAAGTCAGTCAGTAGTCATTGGTAATTGTTCGTAGTGCGGACTTCAGTCCGCAATCTAAGAGCGGACTAAAGTCCGCACTAGGAACCGTTTTTGTTATGGTAATC
>NZ_JAEQCI010000121.1:0-16253 GCF_020738565.1 Microcoleus sp. PH2017_12_PCY_D_A
ATTAATTGCGACTTAAATACTAACTCGCTTGCCTCACAGTCCGGCAGGGAATTAATTCCCTTCCTCCTAGCAAAAGTCCTCTGAAGAGGACTGTAAGATGTGTTGGTAAATGCTATTTTTTGGTCAATTAAGATCGACTTAAATACTAATCCACAGTCCTCTTTAGAGGACTTTCGCTATGAGACAGGGGTTTTCAACCCCTGTCGGACTATCGGGCTGTCGAGAGATCGAACGATCGAATTGTCGAAATGTCGGACTATTGGTTGTCGAAATGTGGGACTATTGGATTGTCGAAATGTCGGACGATCGAATTGTCGAAATATCGAAATATCGAAATATCGAAATATCGGACGATCGGGCTATCGAGAGATCGAGCAATCGCAATATCTGGCGATCGGGCTAAAAGAATGATAAAATATTTGGGTTTTTCATATGTAAACCCGCGATGAACAAATCGCCCTTTCCCTTCCAGCTTCTCACCGCCCTCGCTTTCTGCTACCTAACCGCTCCCCCAACATTAGCTCAAATCGTCCCCGATACCACTCTCCCCATCAATTCCACCGTTACCAACAACGACAATACTGATATTATCGACGGCGGTACTAAAGCCGGCAATAACTTATTTCACAGTTTTAGAGAATTTTCTGTCCCCACCGGCGGTACAGCTTTTTTCAACAACTCTCTAGATGTTCAAAATATTATTACTCGCGTCACTGGCAGCTCAATTTCTAATATTGACGGCCTTCTCCAAGCTAACGGCAATGCTAATTTATTCCTGCTAAATCCTAACGGCATTATCTTTGGTGAAAACGCTCGACTCAGCATCGGCGGTTCCTTTTTGGCAAGCACTGCTGACAGTTTGATATTTGCTGACGGCACGCAGTTCAGCGCAAAAAATCCCCAAACAACTCCTCTATTAACCATCAGCGTGCCAATAGGTTTGCAATTGGGAACAGCTAACCCAATTATCGTCCGAGGGCCCGGTCAAAATTTGATACCAGATGAAGAAACAGGCGCGATAGTCCGGGAAGATAACAACGTTGTTGGACTTGCTGTAGAACCGGGCAGAAGTTTGGTATTAGCAGGCGCAGATATCCAACTTCAAGGTGGCAATTTGACTGCGCCGGCGGGACGCATTTCGCTGTTAGCAGTTCGCAATGGAGAGGCCAGAACTCCTAACAACGAATCTCTGTTTACTTCCGATATTTTGCCTCAGCCTGCTTCCTCCCTTGGCAATATCGAAATGTCGCAAAAAGCAACTGTTGATGCTAGCGGGACGCGAGGAGGTGACATTCAGCTTGCAGGGCGCAACATCAGACTCACTGAAGGTTCGGCAGTTTTGAGTTTGACGAGAGAAGCAGAACCGGGAGGAAATCTCAGTGTCACCGCTGCGGAAGCTATCGAAATTATTGGCAGTCCTGACGGTCAACGCAGCGGTTTTTTGGCAGAAACTATCGGCGAAGGTAACGGCGGGAATTTGCAAATTTCGGCGCGCAATTTGTTGTTGCGAGATGGCGGACAGGCAACTACTTCTACATTTGGTGACGGTAGAGGAGGTAATGTGAGAGTTGATGTATCTGAATTCATAGAAGCTACGGGTACCACTCCTGATGGGGAACCTGGCGGCTTATTTGCTCAGACGGAAAGTGCCGGTGCAGCAGGAAATTTGACAATAAATACAGGCAGGTTATTTATTTCTGACGGGGCTTTGGTATCAACAACTGCTTTAGGCAGCGGTAATGCCGGGAGTCTTACCATCAATGCTTTGGAATCAGTGGAAGTCATCGGAATTGACACTCCCGGCGATCCGCCACTTTCGGCTTTGTCTTCTTCGACTGAAGGAGAGGGTGCAGGAGGTGATTTGACGATTGATACCAAGAGATTGATCCTTCGAGATGGTGCACAGGTGTTTACTAATACATCTGGCGCGGGGCAAGCTGGAGATTTGCAAGTGAATGCTTCCGAGTCAATAGTAATTAGCGGTGGCAACGAACAGCGAAGTGGCATATTGACACAAGTAGAATCTATAGCAATGGGAGACGGTGGCAATTTAACTGTTGCAACCCGACAATTAATAGTTCGAGATGGCGCACAAATAGGATCTGGTACCAGAAGTGCTGGTAAAAGTGGGAATATAACTGTAACTGTAAAGGATTCTGTAGAACTTGCAGGGACTTCAATAAGTCGTTTTCCTAGCGGTATATTTACTCAAGTTGATGAAGAAAATGCAACAGGAAACGGCGGCAATGTGACTGTCAACACCCGACAGTTGCGGGTATTAGACGGCGCCCAAATATCGGCAGGCACTCGCGGTATTGGCAGTGGCGGAGATGTTACTATCAAGGCTAGTGAAAGTGTGCAATTGAGTGGGGTTTCTGGAACTGTAGACCCTGAAACCAATAACCCTTTTACCAGCGGGCTGTTTGCGCGCACTCGCGGTTCGGGCAATGCCGGGGGCGTCAACATTTTTACCGATCGCCTGACAGTACAAAACGGCGCAGAAGCAGCCGTTGATGCGCGTTTTGGAGGCGGTGACGCGGGAAATTTGGAAATTCGATCGCGCGAAATTCGATTGCTCAACGGCGGCGTTCTAACGGCGGAAACGGCTGTGGGCGAAGGCGGCAACATCCGCATCAATGCTAGCGCGATTCAGATGCGCGATCGCAGCCGCATCTCCACAACCGCAGGAACCAGCGATAAACCGGGCAACGGCGGTAACATTAACATCAAAACCGATACCCTTGCCGGCGTCAGAAATAGCGACATTTCCGCTAACGCTTTTGAAGGTTTGGGCGGTAGAATTGCGATCGACGCCCAAGCTGTTTTAGGATTCCAAACACCAAGCCGACAAGATTTAGAAACTCAATTAGGAAATAATTTAACTCAATTTGACCCGCAAGATTTGCCCAGCAGCGACATTACCGCGATATCGCGCACCAACCCCAATCTCAGCGGCACCGTCGAAATCAACACACCCGATATCGATCCGAGTTCCGGTTTAATAGCCCTCCCGCAGCCGGGAGTTACCGCGATTATCCAAAACCCTTGCAATCGGGGAAGCCGCAGCAGTTTTGTGAATGTCGGGCGCGGCGGTGTGCGCCCGACTCCCAGAGAAATTGTCAGCAATTCGGGGGCAAATTCGGGTGATAATTTGGAAACGGAATTAGTGGAGGCTCAAGGATGGGAGCGAGATGCTGATGGTACGATTAGGTTGGTGGCTCGATCGCGCAACGTGATACCTTACAGCAATTGGCAAAATCCGGTTAAGTGCGATCGATAAAAACCCCAAAGCCTGCCTGAATTATTTCGTTTTTCCGACAGTCCGACAGGGGTTGAAAACCCCTGTCTCATAGCGAAAGTCCTCTAAAAGAGGACTGAGATTCCTTACATTTTTAGTCATATTTCCCAGACAATTTATGTCATATTTCACAGACAATTTGTGTGATATTCCACAGTCGGTTTTAACCGACTTTTGCTATGAGGCGGGGGTTTAAACCCCCGCCGGACTGTCGTACAAGCGCGCGGTAAAATCGATCGCACTTATGTCACATTCCACAGACAATTTATGTCAAATTCCCCAGTCGGTTAAAACCGACTTTCGCTATGAGGCGGGGGTTTAAACCCCCGCCGGACTGTCGGACAAGCGCGCGGTAAAATCGATCGCACTCCTGTCAGATTCCACAGACAATTTATGTCAAATTCCCCAGTCGGTTAAAACCGACTTTCGCTATGAGGCGGGGGTTTAAACCCCCGCCGGACTGTCGGGCAAGCGCGTCGAAAGTTGACACCAATACCCTGTATTAAATAACCCATATCCGCATAAATATTCCCTAAATCCTGCGAAAACAATGAATACAAAAAAATGGAAAATATCGTTAATAATAGCAGCAACAACAGCATTTTTATGTAGCTTGCAAATACCTATTACAGCTCAAATTCCCAGAACTCCCAAAACCAACACCCAACTCACCGCCGCCCAAAATCTCCAATCAGCGGGACTTTACCGCCAAGCTTGCAATAGTTTGCTCCCAGTTTTAGAGCTTACCAATTTCAACTGCCAAACCTTAATTGACAATCAACTATCTCCCACAGAAAAAGCGACTCTTGAAAAATTGCCCAACACCGAAATCAGCGCATCGGGATTGAGAACATTAGGCGATGTGCTGCGCGTGACTGGTGCTTTGAAAACTTCGGAGATTATGTTAAACCGCAGTTTGGCAATCGCCCAAAACTTGCAGTTAAAACAAGCTGTCAGCGCTGCTTATCTGAGTTTGGGAAATCTCCAGCGCGCGATCGCCAAACGGCAAGAAGATATCCGCAAAAATGCTAAGCTTAATTATGCCCAAGCTTTGAAATTTTACGAAAGGGCGATCGCCCTTTCTGCCCAAACCGAACAGTTGCAAGCTAAATTAAATAAACTGAGCCTGCTTGTGGAAACTCAACCCGACTCAGATATCGGCAATTTATGGCAAGAAATCAAGCCAACCGTTGACAATTTGCCCCCCACTACTGAATCCATCTACGCTCGCATCGACTTTGCCGAAAGCCTGATTTGTTTGAAAGTGCAAACAAGGGATTTGGACATCGATAAAATCTTACTACCTTTGCCGCCCGCAGTCAAACACTGTACTTTCCCAACCAAAACTAAAACCGCAGCAAACCCGGAATTAATTTATATTGCAAAACTATTGGCATCCGCAGCAAAAGATGCTACTAAATTAGGCAATTTGCAAGCCGAATCCTATGCCAAAGGCAGTCTCGGCGAATTGTATGAAATCACCGGACAACTATCAGACGCCAAACAATTAACTACCGAAGCTTTAGGCATTGCACAGTCAATCCAGGCGGCGGATATTGGCTATCGGTGGCAGTGGCAATTGGGCAGATTGACTGTGAAAAGTAAGGGAGAGACCAAAAGTGCGATCGCAGCTTATCAAACATCAGTTCAAACACTCCAATCTTTACGCAAAGATTTAATCGCCGTCAATCCAGACGTGCAGTTTTCCTTCCGAGACAATGCCGAACCAGTTTACCGCGAACTCGTAGATTTACTCGTGACAACCGAGGGAAATTCTCAACCAAATCAGGCAAATTTAGAACAAGCAATTCAACAAATAGACGCACTCCAGCTAGCAGAAATTGAAAACTTTTTGCGGTGCAATTTATCTCCTACTATTGCGATAAATAAAATACCCGACAAACAAGCAGCGCTAATTTATCCAATTATCTTAGAAGACAAAATAGCAATTATCTTTCAAGTACCGGGAAAGCCGCTAACCTATCGCGAAACTCGCGTACCTCGCAAAACAGTAGAAACTACTCTGCAACAACTCCGAAATAACTTGAGCGAACGAGGATACAACCTTGAAGTAATAGCTGATGCTAAAAAAGTCTACCAATGGTTGATCGAGCCGCTGAAACCAGAACTCGACAAAAATCCTCAAATTGAAACCTTAGTATTTGTACAGGATGGCGATTTGCGGAATATACCGATGGCGGTGCTTTATGATGAAAAATCAGATAAGTATTTAGTAGAAGATAAATATGCGATCGCCATTTCGCCGCAACTCACACTTTTTGCACCTCAACCGCTACAACAAAAACTCAAAGTCTTCGTCGGCGGTATCGGCCAACCGCAAAACATTGACGGTAAAAACTTTGAAGTCATCCAAAAAATAAAGGAAGAATTAGAAGGAATTAGCAAAAAAATACCCGCAAGTCAACCCCTCCTTGAAGCCAATTTTACCAAAACCAATATTCAAAATCAACTCCAAACAGGCAACTTTTCCGCAGTACACTTAAAAACTCACGGCGAATTCAGTTCAGATCCCGATGAAACGTATATTGTGGCTTACCAAAAACGGCTCAAAGGTCAAGATATCGCTAGTTTAATCGAAACCGGTACCCAAGAGCGATCGACTAATATTGAATTGCTAGTTTTGAGCGCTTGTCAAACCGCATCGGGAGACAACCGAGCAGTTTTAGGACTTGCAGGAATTGCGGTGCGTGCGGGGGCGCGCAGCACTTTGTCAACTTTGTGGGAAGCGCGGGATGCGCCGAATACCGAACTGATGGTACAGTTTTATGAGGAACTGTCAAAACCTGGAATGACGAGGGCAAAAGCGCTGCATCTGGCACAGAAGTCTCTCTTTGAAAGACATCAGGCGGCGAATATTTGGGCTACATACATTTTAGTTGGTAATTGGCTCTAAATTCAGAGGACTGAAGTCCTCACTACAAACCGGTTCGTAGTAAGGACTTCAGTCCTTATTCACCACAACCGGGCCCGCTAACGGTTCTTGACTTAACTCTTTTTCCCCAATAGATTCTAACAATTTATTCCAGTCTCTTCTCAATTTTTTATCGGTTGGTGAAGCCAACAACAAATTGCCCAAACGAGTCAGCGAATCGTACCAAATATCAGGTGCACCTGCGTTAATCAGGCGCTCTGTTTCAGCCGTTGCGGCTACCTTTTGCACCCATCCATCTACAGCCAAATCTGCTCGATTATTTGTATTTGTCTGGCAGTATATTCTCAAATACCAATGATAGAATTTACCCTCATTTAAAGCATAATTGGCAGATTCAGGCAAACTAATATTCACAATGCCAGGAGTTTTAGGTAGCTGGAAAGAAGCTTTGTAAATCAAAGTCTTCTCGTCTTGAGTCACTAACACAAATTCTCCATTTTTTATATCTTCGGCCCCATAGGGTATGTAAAACCAAAAAGTAGGATAGGGAGAAGTTGTCACACGGTGATTTTGACGGGGTGCTAAAAAAGTTAGTAGCTTATTGGTTCTTTTGCAGGATTTATAAGGGTCGAGTCCTCCGCCTGGTTTAGTATTAGAATCGGGAGGTGTGCTAGGTGTTTTCGATACTTTCGATCCTGCCCCTGGTTTCGTGTTTTTGTCTGGTGGTGCGATCGGTGTTTTTATATCCGGCTTTCTCTGGGGTTTGGCGTTTTTTGCGATCGCAATTCGATGATTTTTGACCAAATTATTCTCTGCTACAGTAGTCAGATTTGCCGGATTTGCCAGCCCTGACGCAGAATCGATCGCCAAAATGAAACCCAACACTAACTGCCACTGCATTTTACACATAAAAACCCTCTTCTCTCCCAGTCCCTCGCTCGCTCGGACTTTGCTTGTGTAGACGCGGCTTCAACCGCCGAGAAATCTGCGAGATTTCAAGCGCCGAGGCTAATTAAGATCGATCGTACACAAACAAGATACCACCCGTCGCCACTAAAGCCAAAACCGCCGGAACCAAAGGCATCCAGCCACCGAAAGTCAAAATTACCAAAGAACCTTGGTACAGCACAAAAATCATACCACCGCTAGCGATCGCCAACACCAAGAGCGATCGAGCACGCCAAGCCAACAGCCCGCCCGTCACAGCCACCAGCCACACAAAAACAGCATCTCCCCACTGAAACCCTTGGAATTGCGGCAAAACCCACAATAGCGGCCTTTTATCAATTACAGCGCTGAGAATTTGACTAACCATGTGAGCGTGAATCCAAACTCCCGGCATTTTACCATAAGGAGTATCAGATTCATCCCTCGAAGCTTGCGAAGTATGACCAATTAAAACAATTTTATCTTTGACTAAATCAGAGTTTATTTTCCCTTCTAATACTTCTTGAAGAGTCACTTTAAAAGCTGGCTTGGGGTTGGCGCGGTAGTTGAGCAATATTTGACTGACTGGCGCATTTAAATCTTGATAACCTCCAGTTCGACTTGCCAATCTTTTGAATGTAACATCACCAATTCGCCACTCTTGATTGTTAGTTATCTGTGATTTTATTCCTTGATTTTCCAAAAAACGCAAAGCTAAGAAAAAGCTGAAGCTCTTGGAAATTTTACAATTGTTAGTAAAACTAGAAAGATTTGGTTCATAGGAAAGAGATTGACGGCGAATACTACTACCTTTTTCATGGCGCAATTCATCGGGAGTCAAATCGCTAAAACCAAGTTGATTGGTTAATTTAGCCTGAGACAATTCTGGCGGCGGATCGAAATTTTTATCAGTAGAACCGTAGCTACAAACAGTAATAATATTGGGATGGCTATCGAACAGGGAGATTAATTGCTTTCGCCCAGGCTCTCTTGCCGAATTTCGGTGCATATTTAAACCAATTATTAAAGGTTGAAACTGCTGCAATTTGTCGATCGCCTTTGCTAGAGTAGCATCATTTTGGGGATAGCCGTACTTCTCGGCATCCTTGTTTGTCACTTCCACTACCAGCAACCGATTGTCGATTAATTCAGGTTCGCGCTGGCTCATTAGTCGATCGAGCATTGACAGTTCCAACGGCTCCATAACCCCCAGAAAGCGCGCACCCATCACAGCCAGGGTACACCCCGCACTCGCCAAAATCACCGACTTAAAACGCGAAAAACCCTTAACCTGGGGTCTTTTTGGAGCGCTAGAAGCCGCAGTTAAATTCTCCGCAGCAGCAGGCGAATCCGGCGGCAGTAAAAAATCATTCCAAACTGCAGGCTTCGCAGCCGGATGCTGCCAAATTACAGGCAACCAACTAGCACAAGGAAACTCATTTTCTAAAACCTGTAACCTCAGTCTAGCTTCCTTCTTAGCTGCATACAAAGACTTACCAGCTACAAACTCTGTTAGAAAATACTTCAGAAATTCTTGAGCTATATAATCCGGCACCAACTCCCGCATCAAAATCATTTGCGGAATTCTCTGAAAATCATCTAACTTTGTAGCCAAACCCAAGCCATCGCAGCAGTTAAAAATTGCCAATTGCAAACCATTGTCCACCGCTTTTCTCAAGCCAATCCACAACTCATCAATTGTCAAGCTGTCATTTTTATTAATATAAATCTTGCCAGTGCCATTTTCAGTTTGTCCGTGACCAGCAAAAAATATGATATCCCAATGTTGTTCCCACAAATCATCAGTAATTTGCTTGATATCTGGCTCCACTAAAACTATTACTTCCGCATGATTCGGAGATATCTCTTCGAGGGTTTTACGGTCTTCTTGCACATTAATGTCATGGCTATTTCCCAGAATTGCTAAGATTCTTACCTTGGATTTGCGTACTGGCTTCTGGAATTGATTTGTATTTCCAAAGTTTAATTGACTCAGCGATGGTTCGGCTTTGGGGAAAATTTTAAATAAATCCCACAATTCCCAAGGTAGCTTGTGCAAATTCGGATCTTCGGTACGAATTAAAACCCTAATATCTTCATCAACATTCAATCTCACTGACAACCGTTTATCAATTTCTCGAAACTCTTCTGAGTTCAGCCAAGCATTCATCGCCGCTGCCACTTCTTCACCAGACTCCTGGCATCTTTTCAGAGAACTTCTGATCTCTACTTGTTTTATCTTCACTCGCCAAGATATTTTTCTTGAAGGAAAAGTTTTTTTATTGTATGACTTTACCAAGGAGTATTTTGAAGGAAAAACAATTTTTCGTTGGTGTCGAGAAGCCGTTCCCAAAGAACGATATTTTTGATTCCAGTGTGTTTCAATTAGATCTGCTAGGGCAGGATTTGCAGGCAAACTTTTGGTCAGATCGTCCGCAGCCTCGCCGCCATCTTCTATGATTTGCAAGGTGACTCGAAAACCTTGGTTCCGCAAATCACCATCTAATTTGAGATAAACTAACTTGCTCATAACATACACCCCCTATGGATATTTGATGGCTATATTGAAAATGAAAAATTTCTAATTGTGCTCACATCACCCAAGGCGATTTTCACGCTAAAGTCTTCTCCGCGTTCGGCGCTAAACTTAAATACCAAGCTATCGGTTTTATGGGCTCTAGCTTGTATTAAACTTTGGCCTAGATTGTCTAACAAGAGCAATTGGAGATTTTCGGGTAAATAAGTTAATTTCTCCCCAGAAAAGACCTCTACAGAAATATCTAACTCTTCCTGATTCGTCTGTGTTATTTCTACTATCATTTTTACGATTTCACCGTCTGCCACCTCTAGATTTGTCCACCTTTTAACTGGAATGTTAGCGCCAGAAGTAGGGCTTTTATCTAATGCTTTGTTACTATTTCTGAAGGCAAACTGCAATTCTGGTTTTGACTCGAACATGGTTTGCACTGTATGCCAACCGCTATCGAAAATATTGTCCAACCATTGACTGAGATTTACAGGCTTGAGCTCGTCTAAGTATTCTAGCAGGTTGTCGATCGACTCCAACTCGCTAAGTGGAACTTTTTCTCGATCGCCATTTTTGACAAATCCCAGCAACTTCAGATCCTGGAGAGATTCGGCCATCTCCACCGCAATGTAACCGATTCTGTCCGATCGCACTTCTGCCGGAATCGAGATACATTCTTCACCAGCGCTTACCCAGCGGCATTCCAGCTTACCAATACCTTTGACATCCAAATCCGCAACATCCATGAATTTCTGGACTACAGGATTCCAAATATCGCTGGCGGCCAAATCAGTGTCTATTTCCATACACTGAAAGTACAAATTGACTGCGTGCACGGCCAAAGCATTGAGATAAACCCGTTTGGCTTTTTTTGGGTTACTTTGTTGCTGTGCAAGGGTTTGAGCGCTGCGCTGCGCTGCTGGGGCGATCGGAATTGTCAAAACTAAATCAACTTCTGTGTTATTCATGATCCATCTTTGTTTTTGGGTTTTTAATGTCCTACAAGTATTCTCTGAATCGGGGCGTAAATTTCTCCAAAGACCTCCGGTAAAAACTGCTTAAACTTGAAACACTTACTCGCAACTCTGCGGATATATCCTCCCAACTTACATCTTCTATCTCTCGCTTGACAAGCAACAACTGAAAATTGACGTGGGGGTGCTTTCTACTCACTTCGCTTTTGAAAACATCGCCCGGATCTTCTTCAATCATGTCGATGAGAGCTTTTGCGAGTCGTTCCGATTCATCTTCCGGTTGATTTGGGTGTTGATTCAAAAAAAAATTCATATCTTTGTAGTATGAACGTTTTAACTCGCTGCGACCTATAACTTTAGGCGTAGCTTCTTGAAAACATTTAATCATCAAGAAGTTTACCCACTGACTGACCTCTTTGTCAGGGCGGTAGTTATGAATCTCCCGGCAGATTCGCAACATCAAGTCCTGGTAGGATTCATCACAAATTTCCTGATAATTATCCCAGCTAAAATTTAGATTTCGGGGACAGTTAATGATTTTATATCTTTCAATTTCCATCACTAATCTGGTAACAGCTTTCCGTCGCCCTACAGTTTTAGGCTGGTGATTTTGAGCAGCTATGGCTAGCTGTTTCAGCCGATCGTCAATTTCATCCTTACTAGGCATCTCTTGTTCCAAGGTTACTCAGAAAAATAGTCTCCAACCAGCTATGCAAGCCGCCGGGGTTCAGCGAATGCTCCGAGAGCGACTTGCGCCGGCGCTCTCGCCGCCATATCCCCTGCAATGCCTTCTATTTGCCTATCTGTCGCGATCTGCGATTTTTATGCAAAACTCCTGCATAATTTACAAAACTTTACATAATTTGCGAATTTCTGGGTACCAGGGGCGGTCGTTGGTGCGTCAGGAATCAGGCGGTGCGGGCTTTTCAGCCGATAGGGGATGTTTGGCGTTGGTGTTGAATGCTATAATCGCGATCGCCAGCACAGTTAATTATTTGCAGGAAGCGCGATCGGCAACGGAGCAGGGCGATCGCACTCGGAAAAAACGCTTTTTACTGCGCCGTCAACGCCCCAAAACCATGCACCACAAATCCCAGCAGCACCGCCAAAAACTCGCGGCTCAGAAAAAAATCAAAAGAGCTATTTTTTACTGTTTGACAGCCATATTTTTCTGCTGGAGCACCGCGAACCTCGCTACAATTGCCCAAAAGCCATATCCGGGCGGGCTTCAAGGGCAAGAAATGAGAGAGATTCTCGATCGCGGAAACCTCACCGAAGCCGTCACCCGAATCGAAAAAGACTGGGAAGAAGACTATCAAAAATACTTTGAACAAGACTTTGCCGCCCGGGATAAAACCGCCCAATCAATATCAAAAACTCTCTCCCGCCTAGCAGTTCAAACCAAGAAAAAACCAGCTTTAATTTACGCTATTCCGCGTACAGACCAACTAGAACTAATCTTAATATTGCCCGATCGCCCGCCAATTAACCGCAGCGTCCCCTCAGCCCAAAAAGACAAACTGGTGCCAGTCGTCCAAGCATTTACCAGCGAAATCACCAAAGTAGCACAAATTAATACTACCAGCTATCTAGAATCAGCTCAACAACTTTATCAATGGATAATTGCACCGCTAGAAGCAGACTTGAAAATAGCAAAAATTGACACCTTGCTGTTCTGCGTCGGCGAAGGTTTGCGAACGGTACCCCTAGCAGCAATGCACGACGGCCAGCAATTTTTGATCGAAAAATACAGTATGTCGCGGATTCCGGCATTCAAGCTGATAGACATCAATTACGCCGATCTCAGAAACTCCCACGTCCTAGCAATGGGAGCAGAAAATTTCTCAGAAACCGCGAACAAACAACCGCTACCGGCTGTTCCGTTAGAATTAAGTGCGATCGCCCGACAGTGGCCTGGTCAATCCTTTATCAACGAAGATTTTACCATCGTCAACTTGCAATCGCAGCGGCTGCAACAAAGATACGGCATCATCCACCTCGCGACTCACGCGGAATTCCGCCCGGGAACCCCAGATAACTCCTACATTCAATTTTGGGACACCCAACTCAGATTATCTCAAATGAGAGATTTGAAATGGAACAATCCGCCGCTGGAACTGTTAGTATTGAGCGCCTGTAGAACAGCCTCGGGAGACAAAGAAGCAGAACTCGGATTTGGCGGTTTAGCGCTGCAATCGGGAGCAAAATCTGCCCTCGCCAGCTTGTGGTACGTGTCAGATGCGGGGACTCTGGCGCTGATGACAGAGTTTTACCAGCAGTTAAAAATCAGCAAACCTCAAGATCCTCCAATCATTAAAGCTGAAGCTCTCAGACAAGCACAAATTGCTGCGATTAAAGGTAAAGTCACGATAGAAAATGGGCAATTGCGAAGTTCTAGGGGGGAAACTCCGCTGCCGCCGTCAATCCCCAAACTCGAGAGCAAAAATTTATCGCATCCTTATTATTGGGCTGCTTTTAGTACGATCGGCAGTCCTTGGTAATTGTGGGGAGAAACAGGCTTTTCGGCCTGTTCCACAATTGGAAATCTGTAGGGAAACGGCATTGCCGTGTCCGGCGCGGGACTCTACGGATTGCGATCGTCCCGGATCGCGCTTCACCCGAAAGACCGCTCTTAGACTCAAGTCCCTGTCTAATAGCGAAAGTCCTCTCAAGAGGACTGATGAGTTCTTCAGTCCTCTTGAGAGGACTTTTGCTTTGAGGCAGGGGTTTAAACCCCTGCCGGACTGAGGGTTTAACGCGATTGTTGACACGACCCAAGGCCAAGCCTAAGTCCGACACGAGACTCTACGGATCAACCGATATTACCGATGAGGCCCGCCCATTTTTAGGCTTTCGATCGCTTAATCAGGACACTAATCACAAGTCCGGGTTTTGCCCCTCGCTGCAACTTACTCCAATCGCCGACGGCTGCGAATCCCAGCCGGTACAAGATGTGGATGGTTTCTAACACGGCTTTTTGGGAACCGACAACGGTTATCTGCAAGACTTCCTGTTCGGATACTGGTGTACTCAGTTTGGCGGTAGCTGTCCTTAGCTGTTGGTCGCAGCTTTGGACAGTGCAACTAGATTTTCGGGCTGCGCTGGCCGCTTCCTCTTCGAGCAAAGCAACCTTAATTTCACAGCGTAGCGGCTTGTGGGGCCGCCGTCAATGGATTTTAGATTTTAGATTTGGGATTTTGGATTGAAGAATTGCTCTGTTTGGTAAGTCGATCGCTCTTGGATGGCGCTAATTGTACGCAACAATATAGCAACCGCCACTACCAATATTGAGATAAATATATAGAATCAATATATGCTAAGACCCTTTAGCATAAACAGTTTGATGCTCGTACTATGTAACTGTCAGCGGTCAACTGTCAACTGTCAACTGTCAACTGTCAACTGTCAACTGTCAACTGTCAACTGTCAACTGTCGATCGAGCCTCTTGACCGACGCAGATGATAGGCTATAAAACATAAAGTAATTCAATATCTGTAGCTGTCGCTCAACCAACCACCACCAACCTGTGACAAATCAAGCGGGAGCCTTCAAGGGGAAACAAAAATGAAAAAATTAGAATTTTTACTACAGAAAGAGGGCGATCGCGCCTGGTTGCCCCTAGAAACCCCCGACGTGGAAATTCTAGAAGGCAAATATCGCGTCGTGGCGCGCATTCAGCACCCCAACACCGACATCGAAATTCGCATCATCCACACATCCTTCGACGAAACAGCCCCCCAGCGGAAAGTCCAAAGCAGATCGGCCCGCACCAACCCGGAAGGATTAGTCGTGATCATTCCCTACACTCGTCTCAAACCGGGAATGTGGGAACTCTCCTGCTTGCCAGATCCCAACTCAGAACCAGCAAAATCTTGGCAGTACGGCGTGCAATTAGAAGTATTGCCCGCAGAATCGGAAACTTCCGAGCCCCTACCCGCGATCGACTCCTCCGAAGCCGCCGCTTCCCCCTCAGCCTTAGAAAACGCATCACCGGTCGATCGGACACCAACCCAAATCAAGGCCCCACCTCCACCTCCACCGCAGCCGACCAAAATCTACCAATTCCCCCTTCCCCAAACGCCTCAGCCGCCGAAACCCGCAGTCAAACTCGAACTCGAACTCGTGCTCGATCGAGAAACCTTCATCACCCAACTCGGCCGCCCCTTAATCATTTCCGGCAAAATCGACATTCCCCAACCACCTCAAAAAATCAGAATAACACCACCTCCCATCCCCGAATCCCAACTTCAAGAACTCCAAAAACTCATCGGTTCAGCACAACTGCAAATTTACCTGCGAGACCCCCAAACCTCACAAATACTCGCCCAAATCGAGCAGCCGATGCCAGAACAAGCTCCTCCCTGCATCTTTGCCTGCGTTACCTACATCCCACCCGACTGCAAAAGTCGCCTAATTTTAGGAGAAGCAATTCTCAGCAGTGGCGGTGTAACTTTAGCCACCAAACTATTCACAATTACAGCCGGTTTAGAACACCTGCTAGAAGCAATTAAAGACGATTTCATCGAAGAAAAACATCAAGCCGAACCCTCTCCAACAGCACTCAGACCACCTCGAAAAGAAGTCCATCCATCCTTCCTCCGGGTAGGACAAAAAGGCTTAGATCTGCCATCTCCCGCAGCAGCCACAACTGCAACCAATGAATCTGTAACGAATGAATCCCTACCCCCTCAGCTAAATTCCCGCCAGACTCCAAGTGCGGGCGGCCTAGAATTGCCAGCATTCGGTAACAAACTGCCCGACAGCAGCCGATCGCAATTGCTCTTTGAAATCACCAATTCGTCTAGAACATCCGCCGGGGCGATCGACCAACCAACCAAACCCTCAGACATCCCAACTACCCCAGAAAACGCCGAAATAGGGGCGATCGACCAAAAACCCCAAAACACTCCCGAACCAGAAACACCAGCCCCAGAACCTACGCCACCCCCCTCACAAAAGGCATTTCAAACCTTAAACGTCCAAAATAGATTCTGGTCGCGACTGAGTTCCCTAGCCAGCACCGGCGAATCCCCCGAATGGCTGAAAGCAACCAGCCTGTCGCCAACTCCAAAAGCCGCCCCCAATACCAGCGAAGCCATAACAGTCGTCGAAGAAAGCAGCCCAACTGGAGTGCAACCAGCCATCAGGGAAACCATTTCCCAACCGCAACCTACTGGCCCGGAAGCGAGAGAATTTGTGGTGTTTGACGAACCCCCGCAGCCGAAACCAGTGGCCCAAAAAACCATAAAAGTCGAACCAGAAGCAACTGGGCTAACTCCCTACATTTTGTCAGAAGACGAGTCAGTACCGATGCCGATCCTGGAATTGCCGCGCGCCCAAATCCTGGCGGGCCAGGCTGTAACAGTGAAAGTGCAACTACCGGAATTAATGCCGCGGATTTATGTAAAAGTTTGGGTATTCGATCGGCAAACCTACCTAATTCTCGACGGGCCGCGCTGGATTACCGAATTTACAGCTACCGGGTTAGGAAATATGCGATCGAGTATCGAGTTAGAGATTCCCTACGGCTGCATGGAAATTGAATTTGAGGCGATCGCCGTGGAAATGCAAACTCAGCGGGAAAGTCACAAAGTCAGCGTTCACCGCCAAGTTTTACCGCCAGCGGCGCCCAC
>NZ_JAEQCI010000002.1:0-2808 GCF_020738565.1 Microcoleus sp. PH2017_12_PCY_D_A
CTTTTTCTTAACAAGTTGCTCTTATAGATAAAAGAGCAACTTGTTAAAAAACAGCGAGCACCGACTTGTATGAGCTTGAGCCAATTAGAATTGACTTAGAATACATGGGGTGCTGAATTGGTTGTTTTTGAGGAGATTTGACAAGGTGAAATTATCCAGATTTGGGCAAGCGACACCTCTGACTCAGGAGAGTTACGAACTAATCAGCAAACATTTATTTACAGAAATTCATAGGGTATTTCTAGCCGTGGCTTGGTACACTGGGGAGAGACCGGACGCTATATTAAAAAGTCAAGTTTGCCAATTTTACTCAAACCCATCACGGCGCATCGTGCGCTCGTCCATACTTTACAGCGCGACGACAAGAAAGGATAAAAAAACCCGAGAAATTCCCTGTCACCGCGACTTAGAAAAAATTCTTAGGGATTTTGAGTGTTGCGAGGATGGCTATCTGTTCCCGTCTCGCGTTCGTGAAAATCGCCATTTATCCCGGCAGGCGATCGATCGAGCTTTCCGACGCGCACTAAAGAAGGCTGGCTTAGACAATCAGGGCTATTCCCTGTACTCACCGCGCCGCGGGTTTATCACCCGGCTAAACAATCTCGGTTGCAGCCCTGGCCTGATTAAGTCTTTATCCGGTCACGCGAGTCTGGCTTCCCTAAGCCGATATATCGAAATCTCAGAAGAACAACGTAAAAATGCGATCGACAATTTTTGAATATGACTTTAGTTAACCCGTCTCAAGTTCAACTTCCAGCGCAGCAGCCTGCCTTTTCAACGGCCGGCGGCTCAACCAGTGTCGCTCTGACGACTTCGCAGGTGACAATCTTGCCCGATCGCTCCGCAGTCAATGCTAGAAACCGAAAAAATCTCAATCTGTACAACGCAGGCCCTGGTGACGTTCTGTTCTCGCTGGGAACTTCGGTGAGCTTAACGCTCTTTTCGGGGGAACTTTTACCGACGGGAAATTACGATAACCAGACTTGGCAAGGGCCGGTAGTTGCGCGAACTGAGAGCGGCACTGCCAGCTTTATGGCTACCGAAGAAATCACGATTATTTGATATGACGCTACGAAACCCCCCCACAGAGCCGCAAATGAGGCCTCTCGGTGATAACTCGACCGGGGGGAAGTAATGGAACGGTAACAATTGACGCTAACACCGCTATTCCTTTGGGACGCGCAGCGGCTATTAGGTGGATCGATGGAAACAACGTTTATGCAAATTTTCCCTTTTCAGTTGTAAGCGGCACGCTCTGTCAGATCGATGCCCTGTACAACACCTTACTGGTGGGAAAATACATGAATCAATTTTTTGCTCTGCCCGATCGATCGAAAATTTATTACCGCTCTCAAAACAATGGAATTTGGATCGCTTGGGCCGCACTTGTTTGAGTGCGCTAACTACTTCTTGTCCGACCATTTCCGAATCATCTCTGCAATCTGAGCCGACGTAGCCCCCACAGCAATTTTGGCGCGAACTTCGATCGCCCTTGACTGAGAAAGGGCCGATCGCACGTTACCGCCGGGAATGTGGACGTGCCGCACCCGGCCACCTTCTTTATAAGAAAATAAACTCTTCACTTTCTGCGGTTACAGAATCAATTATTTCAGGTGGCAAACTCATTCGTCAGCCTCTCCTCTTAAAACTATTAATCCTTGAAAAATACACCGCAGCTTCTCGTTTAGGTACGCTACCTCCTGCTCTTGTATTTTTAAGGGCTGGCTCTTGCTGTGGGCGTTGATTTGGGTGAAATCAATTCCCACTGCTAAGTTTTCTTCGCAGATTTTGATGTATTCGTTCAGCAGGCCGGTGAATTCGATAAATGCGTGGCAGTTGGTGCCAATTGCATCGTCGTAGAAGCGGTTGGAAGCGGCGTGCATTTTTTCTAGGCTTTCTTGCGGTGTCATTTTTTAGATTTTAGAAATTAGTAGGATAAGCGCGATCGCCCTTGATTGAGCGATCGGCTTGTTGTCAGTTAGTTACAGGTCGGCAGGCATCGGGGGGATTACTGCGAAAGGATCGCCGGGAATGGGATTTTCCAACATTCCTAGCAAAGCCTGAATTTCTTGCAGCAGGCTGGCATCGTCTGTCGATTCGCGAGCTTCCTCTTCTTCCAGTATTGCTAGGCGGCGGTCTTGAGATTGGCAGTCTTGCGAGAATTGGATTCATGGGTTTAACGTCCTTTATGTTGTTTTAGTGTCGGTCTCTCCCGACGGTCGCACCACTTCGATCGGATCTACCCTGGCAGGTGTCGCCAGTGGGTTAAACGATCACGGTTTGACTGCCTCCCGGAACTGCTTGCCCGCGGAAAAAACCGGGACTACGGTTGCTGGAAGCTTCATCGTTTGGCCTGTTTTGGGGTTGCGGCCGTCGCGGGCCGCTCTGTCCCGAGACTCGAAACAGCCAAACCCGACTAAGACTACTTTCTCTCCCTCGGCAACGGTGTCAACTATTGTGCCTAGAATGGCGTCCAGTATGGCGTTGACCTCTTTTTTGGAGGCTGATGTTTTGTCTGCAACATCATCAATTAGCTCGGATTTGTTCATTGGTTATTAGTCATTAGTTATTAGTTATTGGTCGTTGGTCGTTTTTTTTCATACCCCGGCGGCTGTCATAGGTAGGCGATCGCTCTAAATAATCAGCACTATCAATTATCGCTAGATAGCGCTCTACCATTCCCTTGCCGTCTTCGTGCTGAAGGAAGAGCCCGATCTGTTTCTGTACTCCGGGTGGGTAGGTTTGGTACTTAGAATTCATGGGCTTACTTATTGCTTGCTACACATAAATGCTGGTCTCATGGAAGGG
>NZ_JAEQCI010000122.1:0-16202 GCF_020738565.1 Microcoleus sp. PH2017_12_PCY_D_A
TCAAGCCTATGGATTTGTTAATTTCGACAATTTTCGAGATCGACTATTAGCTTGCTTTTCTAATTAGCTTTTCTTATCACCGCAAACCCAGAAGACCCGTTATTCGCGGCATCGGCAAAAATATCGTCGCTGGATGTCATCGCAGTCTGTCTCGCTTAGTTGATAGCCAGAGCCTAACCAAAATTTATAGCTATGGCTAGTTGCTGGCTGAGTATGCTTAGTGTATCATTTAAGAAACCGATGCGATTATGGCCTTGTTGTAAAAAGATCGGGCTATGTGTAAAGAGTTTAGGGTGCAGACACAGACGCGGTTAGCAGGCAAGTATAAAGTTTTGTAACAAAACGCCAAATTTTGCATAAAAGTTTGGGTGTGAATCCGAAATATATGTAGGTAGCGATGAGTTGCTTGGTACGAGAGCGAGTTGGTACTGAATGCTACAAGCATTTTGGTCTCTATTTGTGGTGCGTGCGATCGGGCAGTACACGCTTTCCTCGCTTGGGTTTCGTGTTTCGACGGGCGATCGAGCCCGAAGGTGTCGGGAAGTCAATCAATAAGCAATGTAGCTGTGGAGATAGCTTTACATACTCGGATTCAACGAATATATGCTGAATAAATTTCGGATTTTATATGAATGGACGCGACGATTTATAGTAACTACGTTCTCTCAAGAATCTCCTCCGCAATCGCCCAGGAAAAAATTTGAGGTGCTAGGTTCAACACAGCAACCACCTGTGGTACGGCCAACAGTAACTCGTAGAAGTGGCAGGTTTGGGAACACAACTTTAACCCGACCGAAAGTATGTCCGATTTGTCGCACTTCTGATGATTCCCGACCAGGAAATATCACAAAGTTGGATAACGGTTCGTGGAAGTGCAAAACCTGCGATCACACATGGAGAAGTTAGAGATGAGTACCAAATTTTCTATTAGTCAAGTTACTGATATTGAAGAAAATCCTTTTGATCGGCAAGAACGGATTGCAGGATGGGATCAACAAAAACTTAAAGATGCCCATGTATTTGTTGTCGGAGCCGGAGCCATTGGTAATGAAACGCTGAAAAATCTTGCGCTTTTAGGAGTTGGCAATATCTACATTGCTGATTTTGACACAATATCTACCTCGAATTTGAGCAGAACTGTATTGTTTCGGAAAACAGATAAGGGGAAGCTGAAAGCAGAGGTTGCAGCGATGCGAACCAAGGAACTTGCTTTGGAAGAAGATGTAAGCATTCACTATTTTCATGGAGATGTTGTCTGGGAATTGGGAACAGGGATATTTCGCTCCATGAATCTGGTGCTGGGCTGCTTAGACAACGTAGAGACACGATTTGCAGTTAATAAACGTTGCTGGCTGGCTAATACACCGTGGATCGATGCGGGTATCTACGAACTTGGTGGTCATGTGACAGTTTTCGTTCCTCCTGAAGCACCTTGTTACCAATGCGGAGCGACAAAACAGCAGCTAGCAGCAGCACGAATGCGATACTCTTGTGACGATTTCAAACGCACTCGGTTTGAAGAAGGAAAAATGCCGACTGTACAAGTAACATCGTCTATTGTCTCTGCTATTCAAGTGCAGGAAGCTGTAAAGTTTCTGTGCGGTCAAAAGGTTGAAAGCGGCAGAAAAATCTATTTTCAAGGGAAGGTAAATGATTTTGACATCTTGACTTTAAATAAAAATGATAGTTGCTACGGACACGCTACTTATCCCGAAATAATCTCACTCCCATTGACCAATTCCATGTCATTACAAGAATTTCTGGAATTCGTGTCCAAAGACGACTTATCAGGTGCGGGAGCCACTCTCGATTTTCGTTCCGATCGCACATTTGTTCAGTCTGTATCGTGTAAATCATGCGGTATAGAAATTGAATTGAACAAGCCAAGCTTTCGGATTTTTGATACAGAGACTATCTGCAAGAACTGCACAAGTAAAGGAGGTGATGTAAGTGAGGCTAGTCGAAGCGAGCAGGTATCCGCCAAACGTACTATATCTGAGTTCAACCTAACTCAGACAGCCGAAGATTTGTTAAATATGAGCCTTTGGCAGCTAGGTGTACCACACCGCCATGTTGTTGCGGTATACGATCCAGAGCGCAGGTACAAATACTACGAACTATCTCTGGACAATCCATTCACTCAAGTTTGATTTATACAGGAAAGTAAAAATGGCAGACGTTAACGTTAATTTCGTTCATCCTACAGATGGCAGAATGATGACTGTAAATTTAGATGACAGTATTACTGCACAAGAAGCAGTTGCCGAACTAATCACAGCTAGTTTTATAACTCCAGACCGTCAAGGCTATGGATTGGCAATTAAAGGTGGCAACATGATCGAACCCGGTCAAACTTTCCGTAATGCTGGCGTGCAAGAATCAGAAAAAAATACTATTCGTGTTGTCCCTGCTACCGATGCAGGAATTTAAAGGAGAGCAGAGATATGACTACACCTCAAGAAATTCGCTTAATTCGTTTGAAGAACGACCACAGCGAAATGGTTAATATTAGGGGCGATTTGATCCAGTGGAAGGCTGTTAGGGGCGATGCCCCCTATGTTGAAGCATACGAACTAACCGTGAAAGTGCGGACAATTATTAGCTCAACACCCAGCTATCGCAATGAACACGTAATTTCCCTCGAACTATCAGAGGATTACCCGAATCGTCCGCCATTAATTAATATGCAAACCAGTCCGCCTCCTTACCATCCAAACTGGTATAGTAACGGCAACTGGTGCTATGGGACTTGGGACATTTCTGAAGGATTAGGACATCATGTAATTCGCATGATCCGCACTTTGCAGTTCGATCTGGAGATCACAAACCCTCACAGTCCTGCAAATAGTGATGCGCGAGACTGGTTTTTGAGTAAGAATACAAGTGGTTTGTTTCCCTGCGATCGCACAAATCTTCCCGATCCAACCAAGTCGAGATTTACAATCCAGCCTGAGATCAAGAAAAAGTTTCAGATTCAATAGCAACTTCAAATTACTCCTCTCTCAAATTATTGCAGAGAGGGGTGAATCAATACGGTGATAGTAGTTTGGAGAGATATATGGAAAGGAATTCAGAAAAAGAGGCTGCAATACAGCGCTCTATGCCTAATGTTGAAGTCCCCGCTATCAAGTTTATGTCCTATGAGAAAATTCTGTACGTTCAGATGAATATCAAGAGTTTGGTAATGATGCCTACCAATTTACTTCGTCTTTATCAAGGATTTTTATTTGCAGTTGAGCCAAGAGGCATTTCTTGGCAAACTCCTCAAGGAGAAGGGGAAATCTCTTTCAATATTCTTTTTGAACATCCAATAATTGAAAATAACCTACCTCAAATTCGATTGGTAGGTGATTTTCCCATTATTTTTCATCCTCATTTCACGCAGTCTGGAATATTCCGCAGAAGCGGAGAATGGATTGATTACATTGATGGAGATGCGCCAGAAAAAGATATTGGAAGCTATCTCTTGCGAGTAGCTCGTTCTCTTAAATATGAAGAAGGCTATGTAAAGCCAGATGCTAAAAAAATTGCTAATCACGAAGCAGCTAAATGGTACAAACGCGAGCGTAATAATGGGAAATTACCTACTGACAATGTTCAATTGCCCAGTGGCAAGACATTTCAGGTGGTATCGGACAGGAATGTTCAAAGTCAGAACAACCCTAAATTTCAACCAACGCCAAGCAACGAGTCCGCAAACAGGGTTAAGTTTGAGATCAAGGAGTCTCAGCCTCCATACTCTCCTGCTGAAACAAAAAAGACAGATTTGCAAACTGTCCACTATTTTAGCTCAAACTTCAGAAGGGAGCAAGGTTCTTCTCTTGGTTATGAGTTTTACTTAAAAATGGATGCTTTTAATACAATTAAACAGCATATTGCTTGGGGATATACAACACACGAAAATGTTGTCGAGCAAGGAGGCATTCTTTTGGGTCATGCTTTTCGCAATCCAGATACAGATGTTGTCTATGCAATTGCCGAACAAGCAATTCCAGGAAGACTAGCCAGAGGTAGCGCTGGTTATCTGGAAGTTACTCACGAGACATGGAAAGAAATGCTTGACTATGTGGATCGGCTTGGTACGCAGCTACAGGTGATTGGTTGGTATCACACGCATCCAAATAATTTAGATGTTTTCATGTCAGGCACCGATCGCACAACGCAGGAGCGTTTATTTGGAAATGATTGGCAGTTTGCGATTGTATTGAACCCGCACAAGCAGATATGGCGTGCATTCTATGGCGCGGACTCCTGTGAGTGCAGAGGCTATGTGCTGGCGAGTAATGCACTGTCCCCTGCTTCAAATCAATAATAAGTTTGAATTATGAGTGTGCATATCCATGAGGTGAATGAGAACAGACATGAAAAATTTCTCAGTGAAGGACGCAAAGACCCGTTTACCAAGGATAAACTAAAGGCTGGCGATCGCATTGTTTTCTGTGCTGGATGTAAGTCAGCATTCCTACACAGCAGTTGGGAAGCTATGAGAGGTAAGCATTGTAACCAAATTGAAACACTTGCTGACTTTCCTTATACCCCTAGATTGGGGGATGTAACAAAACTACAGCAAACAATCCAAGTTCTTACCAACGAGAGTACAAGCCAACAGGGAAAAATCAAAGTTCTTGCTACTTTATGTTGTTTATTCACAGGACTAATAGCTGTAATAGGATATTTTGTCTACGATCAACACCAACGTATTAATAACCTTCAATCGCTTAATCTGGGCAAGGGAAGTCAAATTTCAAATCTGGAGCAGCAAGGCGAACAGGTCAAACAAAAACTCTCGACATTAAATAACAAGTTAACCTCAGATAACTGTCGCAACGATAGCTCGCAGCCCAAAAATATTGCGGAACAAGTTACTTTTTTTGAGACTAAGCTTGATTGCTTTGTGAGAGAACATCAAGATTTAATAAATGAACGAGATTCTTACAAAAACGAACGTGATTCTTACAAAAATACCCTGAGTGGTTATCCATATTCTCTGCCATTGGGTTCTGAAGTTAACTATCGAGGCGAACTGAGTACGAGTAACCAGGAATCAAATCCCATTTTGTATCGACTTTATGTTCCAGATCAAAGTCGCTTTGATATTTATCTCCAAAACATGGAAGCAGATGGAGATTTTGAAATACTTGATTCAAACGGAAATCGTGTTGAAAATTCAAGAAGTACGAATACAGGCTCGGATGAATTAAGAAACTTTAACTTGTCGTCAGGCACTTATAATATAAAAATTTGGAACCATAGCTCAGATAGATCGACTTACTTTATATTAAGAGTATACAGACAAACACTTTTTCGCGAGATAACGCCTTCGCCCTAAGCAGGTTGCAGAACAGATTTCTGTGCAGTCTGTTTCAAAAGTGATGTTTTTAATTACACTTTAATATAACCTAATTTTCACTTTTTTATTATTAAACTTATTTTACTATTTGGTCGCGATCGCTTTTTATGAAGATTTCATTTGACCGATCGCTTCGTAAAGTAAAGTATAGCAAATAAATTCTAGATGCAAACTAGATCCAGTACGTGCTGAATGGGGACTTGTGGAGGCGTACAGTATAGAAGTTGCCGAACCGGCACACCGATCGCCCGATCGACCGCCAGCAATTTGTTACCCTAAAAGTAGAATCGAACCTCCCTCAACTGCATCCCATGAACAACGCCTCTCCCCTGATTCAAACCGTGACTCCAGAACGCTGGGCCGGGTTTAGCATGGACTTTATCGGGGCGGGTTGCACAGGTTTGTTGGTCAAAAACGGCCGCGCCGTGCGTACCCTGAAATCCGGGCGCCATTTCAGCTTCGCCCTTCCCCTGCTGGAACAGTGTCAAATTGTCCTCGTAGATACCAAACTTCGCAATTTGGACGTGCAGTCCCACGGAGATTTTTTGTCTAAGGATAGATTTTTAATTGATGCGACTTTGACGGTTATTTATCAAGTTATAGATCCGAAACGGGTAGCTTTGGAATTGTCCGATCCCATTGCGGCTTTAGCAAGTGCAGTTAAAGATTGTATGGGATTAGCGATCGGGCAATTTTCCTTACAACAGCTTATCACTCAAGGTCGGCTGTTGCTGCGCCAAAATTTGCTCGATCGCGTCCAAGACTTTTATCCCCTAGGTTTTAACTTAGAAGACGTGCGAATTGGCGATGTCAGCTTCCCGGAAACCAACGGAGTGATTCGCCAAGTTGAGGGAATGAGTGCGCGACAGGAAGCAGAAAATTCGGCCGCCCTGCAAATGAGAATTGCTGAAGCTGGCCGCCCGATCGCGCCTCAAGCTCCCGTCCAGCAGTTAAACTTAATTTCAGGTCATTCTCCGGCGAGTCTTCCGGCTTCTGAAACAGCAGCATCATTCGATCGCGATTTGCAACAACTGACAGAACAACTAGCCCAAAACAGTCTCCCACCTGCGAGAAATTCACCTTCACTTGCACCGACGGTACTCGCCAGCAGCGATCGCAAAAACACCGCATACTTAATCTACAAGTTTTCTGGACAGGCGATCGGTTTAACGGCCAATCCTTTTACAATTGGACGGGAACCGACTAACACTTTAGTATTGCAAGATCCGCAAAGTTCCCGCTACCACGCCCAAATCCGCCGCGCCACTGACGAAGTTGGCAAACAGCGATATCAACTTCTCGATAGCGGCAGTTCCAACGGCACTTTTGTCGGAGGACAGAGGCTGGCTGCTAACGAGCCTTTTTGGTTGGCGAACGGTTGCGAAATTGCGATCGGCGACCAAAAATGGGTGTTTCAAGATGGGTGAAAAGTGCCCTTTTTTCGATCGAACTTAACGCTCTGTCCAAACTCGGAGTACGGGTATTTAATGATACTTTAATTGCTTTATTGTACTTAGATTGACTGTAGGGCGATCGGTGATAATACTGGCTGTGAAAATCGGATGCTGAAACGCATACCGAAATGAGTATCAGGCTGAACTCCCGTGAATACAAGGGTTAGGGAAAATAGGCTACAGAGTGAACGTGTATTTTGACTGAGTTTTCATCATAAAAATGTCAGTAATTTGGGCGATCGACCCCATCGTCGAGTTCAAAAAGATTCGGTGTCAACTTATACCAAAAAACTGTTCCTTAGTGTACCATTTTGTTTGTTCAAATAGGGCTGCCCCTAACCCAAGATATTTTGAGTTTCGATGATAAAAACATCCGCAACTCTCGCTATCCACCCCATCCACAATGTTAAAATAAAGGTGTTATTTTACACTCAAGAATATTCCTTGCAGAATCGTTTGAGAATACCATTGAGTTTAAATTTTGCCAAAAAAAAGGTTTATTTTTTCAACCCGAAGTGCAAGGTGCGTCGCTATGAAATTGTCGATCTTGGTTTAGGGATTCTCGATGGATCCGCACCCTACAACTAAAAATCGACAATGTGACAGCGACGCACGTGGGTTTTTCAAGAACCCATCCAAACAAACCCAACAATTATAGGGGGGGGAAATTGGTAAAAAAGGTATTAAGTCGCCACAAATCGCTGATACCCAATTCCAAATACCTCGGAGTAGAATTCTCTTCCCAACCCTAGGGGGGATATCTCCACAAGCGTTTTGAGCGATAATTTGTCAAGATTGAAAATATAACGAGAGGACAACCCCATGAGCTTTTCTATACAATCTGTTTACAACTGGTACCGCGACACGATCCGCAACCCCAAGTACCGCTGGTGGATTATTCTGGGAACCCTAGCATATCTGGCGAGCCCGATCGACATTGCGCCGGATTTTCTCCCGGTAGTCGGACAAATTGACGATGTGGCGATCGCAGTATTGCTGATTTCCGAAGTGTCCCAAATGGCGATCGACTATTTTAAATCCCGCCAAACAGAGACAGCATCAGCATCCGAACCAACCAGCACCTATTCAGAAGGTACAGCCCGCACCGTAGATGTAGAAGCCTCTTCTGTGCAGTAGTTGCCAAAAATAACTGAATACTTTACAGCTTTTTGAGAGTGAGTGGGAGCAGAAGACATCGGCTCCCTTTTGCATGGGCGCTGCTAAACTCAAAAAGGGCGATCGAACAGGTTCGTAGTGAGAAGGAAGAGTCCTTCCCAGGTTCGTAGTGAGGACTTCAGTCCTTCCCAGGTTCGTAGTGAGGACTTCAGTCCTTCCGAGGTTCGTAGTGAGGACTTCAGTCCTTCCCAGGTTCGTAGTAAGGACTTCAGTCCTCATAATTTTAGGCAATAAAGGAGGACTAAAGTCCTTACTACAAACAATCGAACATGATATGATTTTCACCTTAAGGAATAGGTGTTAACAGCAAATTTTTATTTATGCAGTTTAGCGACATAGTAGAGAAACTTAACTTAGCCAACAACCACAGCCTCAAAGCCTCCTGCGCGGACGATCGAGAAATTACAGGCCCCGCCCCAGTCGATGAAGCCGCATCCGGTACGATCAGCTACATAGAAGGAGCTAAATTTGCCGATCGTGCAGCCACCACAAACGCTTCAGCCTTAATTTTACCCTTAGATGAAGGCCTCCAAGCTCAATGTGCCGATCGCAACATTGCTTGGATTTCCGCAGCCGATCCGCGATTGCTATTTGCTCAAACCATCGGCCTTTTTTACCAACCATTTCGCCCACCATCCGAAATACATCCCTCCGCCACAGTTCACCCCGAAGCTGAAATCGGTGAAAATGTCAGTATCGGCCCCCACACAGTTATTCAAGCAAAAGTCAAAATCGGCAATAACGTTTGCATTCATCCCAATGTCGTAATTTACCCAGATGCGGTAATTGGCGAAAATACAGTTTTACACGCTAACTGCGTCATTCACGAACGTGCTCGCATCGGGGCAAATTGCGTCATTCACAGCGGTGCGGCGATCGGGAGCGAAGGTTTTGGGTTTGTGCCGACAGCCTCCGGATGGGTGAAAATGGAGCAGTCTGGGTGCACGGTATTGGAAGAGGGCGTTGAGGTGGGCTGCAACAGCACGATCGACAGGCCAGCAGTCGGAGAAACCCGCATCGGCCAAAATACAAAAATAGACAATTTAGTACACGTAGGTCACGGCTGTCAAATCGGGAAAAATTGCGCTTTTGCGGCCCACGTCGGCTTAGCAGGCGGCGTACAAATTGGCAACAATGTAATTTTGGCCGGTCAAGTAGGAATAGCCAACCAAGCTAAAATCGGAGATGGTGCGATCGCCACAGCCAAAGCCGGAATTCACAGCGACGTGCCCGCAGGTGCGATCGTGACGGGGGTGCCAGCAATTCCCCACAAACTATTTCTCAAAGCCGCTGCTGTGTACAACCGCTTACCCGAAATGTACCAGTCTCTCAGACAAATTCAGCGCCGGATCGATCGCTTTTGAAGTCATTAGTCCTTAGTCATTAGTCCTTAGTTATTAGTCCTTGGTCATTAGTCATTAGTCCTTAGTTATTAGTCCTTAGTCATCAGTCATTAGATATCTGCAATAATTCTTGTGGAACAGGCAGGATGCCTGTTCAAGACTGGCTTTTAACTCCTATGTCTATTAGACATCAGTCATCAGTCAACAGTCAACAGTCAACAGTTAACAGCTTTCCAGTGTTATGGTTGCAAGCCCTTAAATGTGGAATAATATAAGTTACCTGCGATCGATGTCGCCATCAATACCAGCAATTGTCAAAATAATCTTGTTTTTCTCAACTTGGGTAGTTTTGTGGCTTCCTGCTGCGATCGTGCTGGCGATCGCCCTCAAATGGCATCCACCCCAACCCCTGGGAAACAAAAAACTACCTTTACTCGCTTCCCTGTACCTGATTGTTCCCTTCATTTTATGGGCGACAAGTTCGCTCGAAAATACATCTTTTGCTAACTGGGGTTGGGATTGGCAACCCGCAGTTTTGATGTCATTACTGCGGGGATTGGGATTAGGAATAATCAGCTTAGTAATTTTATTTAGTCTACAATTAACCGCAGGCTGGATCGAGCTACAAAAAAGCGAAATTTCCACCGAAACAGGCGAAACAATCATTAATTTTCCCGCTTCAATCCTGAAGCCTTCAACTCTGGTGACTCTGTTATTAGCAGTGTGGATTAGCGCCACAGAAGAGTTAATCTTTCGCGGCTGTTTGCAAAATCTACTCCAGCAAGATTACTCAATACTAACCGCAGGCGCGATCGCCAGTTTTATTTTTGCGATCGCCCACCTAATTTGGGCTGCCAAAGAAACTATACCGCAACTCCCGGGATTGTGGCTGATGGGCGTGGTTTTAACCTTAGCCCGCACCGCCGACAATGGAAGCTTAGGATTGGCGATCGGACTCCACGCCGGATGGATTTGGGGTATAACTACCGTAGATACAGAACGAGTAATTAATCAAACCAACAAAGTACCGGAATGGATTACAGGAATAGCAGCAAAACCCCTCGCAGGTGCGGCCGGAATCCTGTTATTGCTAGCAACAGCAGCCGTACTTTTGTTAATCTAAATAAAACTTCTTGCTAACGATCAATCAAAGGTTTGTAGTGAGGACTTTAGTCCGCATCCACTACTAGGAATTTCCTTCCGAACGAGGGAACCTATTCGATCGCCGTCCTTCGCTCAAACACGATATCATATCATGTCGATTCTTGCAATCTTAAGTAATACTAAATCCGGGTTAGCTACCCCTTTACGATCTCAGAGACGTAGGGTGCGGATCCACGAATAATTCTCGCCCTCAACCAAGCTGCCAGCGAGCGACGCACCCTACAATTTATAACGGGGATGAATAGCCCGGATTTGGTATATAGCGGTTCTCAAAAAAATGAGGTATGCTCTATGCCCTATGCCCTATGCCCTATGCCCGACTCCGGCCCATGCCGGATAGTACCTCATCTTTCTGAGACTCGGCTATAAATCACTTAATTCAACCTCAAACAGGCCCAGACTTAAGAAACCCGGTATCTCAAAGAAACCGGGTTTGGGATGTTCTATTTTTAATCCACTAAAATCAACAAAGCCATCTCTAAACTATTTTCCAATTACGCTGCATCGCGGACAGGAACCGGTTCAGATTTTTTTTGGGTGAAGTGTGCCGGGAGTACAGATTGTCTGAAACATCTCGATATCGATCGCAAATATCCCACTTCTGCTTGAAGAGAATCCAGCGTAGAAAGACTGTCAACTAATTGCTCAAATTCATCAGCAGTAACTCCCGCACTGTTCAAGACTTCTTCGTTGAGCCGCCCGTACATTCCTTGCAGGAGGAGTTCGATAATTTCCCTGTAGTCAGAAATTTCTGTTCCGTAACCTTGCAATTTCTTGGGATTGACTCCCCACTGCAAAATCTTCAACAACTCTTCCGGGGAACTCCATGCAAAAGAGGAAGCAATCACTTCTTTTTCCGCTGCGACTAGAGCGTGCTTGATTTGCACTTCCGGCAAATCTGGAGTGCTGATTAAGTTTTCCAGGTTCGACACTTGTCGCTCTAACACGCGCAAAGAAAAAGGAGCTAATTCTACAGTTACCATGTCGCCAGCATCATCAATCCTTCTAAAAGGATCTTCCTGAACATTAATTAGCAGATGGATGTCTGTAGGTTTGCTCCAGTCAAACTGTCCGAGGAAAAACGGTTCTTCGTATCCCGGCAAAAGTCCTTGAAAATAAATCGGCAGATTTTTGCCGGATTCAAGAATTTTATAAAGAGCGACTTCCAAGGTTTCTGTCGGCCACCCGAGATTGCTGACGGCGACAATTTTCAGTTTTCCGGGAACTGATACAATCATTGCGTTCAGCAATAAATGTATGGCTTCGACAAGATTTTGAGCGGTGACGTAGCGGTGGGGAGCGTGAACGTTGACAGTTTTACTTTGCTCTACTTTCTTCGACATTTGCTCGCAGAACAAGCTATTTTCCAACATATGAGTAAAGCGAACCATCCCATAAGTGACGTTTCCTGCTTGAGCTGAAGCGGCAAATTGCCATTCGGCTAACTTTTTGGAGGCGGCGTAAACTTCGGTTGTAAAGTATCGAGATGTTTTGCCGGTGGAAGAGAAGACGCAGTTTTCTATACCGTATTCTTCGCACAGTTGGATGACGTGTTTGCATCCTAACAGGCTGGTTGTCACTGTTTCTCGGATTTGGATTTCAGCTAGTCCGGGTTGGCGTTGGGCTGCTAGGTGAAAAACAATGTCTGGTTTTTCTGCCTCAAATATGTGTTTCAGCGCCTCGAAGTTGCGAATGTCGGCGGCATAGAAAGTTACTGCACCTTCTTTGTTAAAGTGCCCGATAGTTTCTTCGGGGTTTTGACATCGAGCTTTGTCTGCGGAAATGATTTTGGTGGCGCCTAGTTCGAGGAGTTTTTCGATTAAGAAAGTGCCGACGCATCCTTCTCCGCCGGTTACGAGAATGGTTTTTCCTTTGATTTTGCTGCTGCAGGCGGATGCGTACAGGTGAATGCTGCGATCGCGCACGTCGGTAAAAGGTTCGCGATCGAGTTGTCCGTCGGCTTGATAGGCTGCGATTAGCTGTGCGGTTAGAGTTTGTAGAGCTGCTAGGATTTCAGGATCTTGCGGTTCGGGGGAACCTGGGGGAACTAGGCGCTGGATGCGATCGATTATTGCGGCTTTGCTGTTACCTTCAAACATTTCTGAGGGGTTAGACGCACTCTTCATTTTCTTGGCTCCTGTAAATTGTAGAAATACGGCTGCTGATTCAGAGTTGTCAAACAGATTTTCGAGGGACAAAATCCTTAAAAGTCTACTTGGTCTGAGGATTTTTCTTCTTACAGAAAGCGACTTAATCGGAAAGACACGCGCTCGGCTATCCTACTAATTACTTGTATTAAGCCTACTTGTTGTAGTTTTATTAAGCGCTTGTTTAACCTGCTGGCTTTGGCGAGCGGCAAAATTAAAACTGGATCTGTCAAAAATTTGTCACTACAACTATAAACTGAAGTTGCAGCCTGTTGGCAATACTAAAAATATACCTTTACTATTTCTTTGCAATTCTCTGCGAATTTTCACGCCATTTTAAAGTTAATGTAAAGCGAGCTTGTTTAATAAAACTTAACAATAGACTTGAGATAATTTTACTATTTAAGCCGAATGTATTTCGGGGTACTAAATACAGTTAAGATTTAAGTAAAGATAGCCACAACAGCGCCAAATATGGCGCTAGAGCCGAAAATATTGCTACCCATATTAGTAGTTAAACAAAAGAATGCAACTGTCGGTTAGCGATTGAAACCCATACACAATAAGTCATTCCCAAGTTTTTAATCTCAAATCTCAAATCAGAAATCTCAAATAGTGTTAATGGGTGGGGTAGCCGTGCTGTGCCTACCCCTGTATGTTGCTACTAGGCGCGAACGCTCCGTTCTTTTTTGCTACCTTCAAAGTCGCGAGCCGACCCAACTTCGTAGCCTCCTGTCCGCAAGCGGCGGTCTAAATCGCTGGCTTCGGGAGAAGTTTTTGCTGCTTCTTCGATGGTGACTCGGCCTTCTAGTACGAGTTTGTAAAGATCCTGGTTAATAATCTGCATTCCTTCGTAGGTGTCATGTTGCATCAACCGGAAAGCTTCATCATCGTCACCTTTCATTAAGTATTCGTGCATGGCTGGCGTGTTCACCAAAATATCGTGAACTGCGACGCGGCGGTTGTCAACTGTTGGTAACAAAAGTTGGGCAATTACTGCTACTAAAGAATCGCAAATTTGAATCCGCATTGCCTGCTGTTCTTCGGGCGGGAAGAGGTTCAACAAGCGGTTAATAGCGTTGATGGCGCTGCGAGTGTGGAGGGTTCCTAATACTAAGTGACCTGTTTGAGCTGCTTGCAAGGCTGTATTGATGGTAACCCGATCGCGCATTTCCCCGATCAGGATGACATCGGGATCTTCCCGCAAAACTGCCCGCAAAGCCTGCTGGAACTCGTGGGTGTGCAAGCCCACTTCCCGCTGGCTGACCAAGCATTTTTTAGAAGGGTGGATAAATTCGATCGGGTCTTCAATTGTAACTACGTGCTTCTGTTCCATCTGGTTGAGGTGGTCGATCATTGCAGCTACTGTTGTCGATTTCCCCGAACCGGTGGGCCCCGTAATCAAAATTAATCCTTGCGATCGCAAAATGACCTTTTTGAGAACTTCCGGCAACCTCAGGGAGTCGATAGTCGGTATTTCTAAACTGATCAACCGCAATACTATGGCGCCGCCGCTGAGGGAATCAAAACAGTTTAGCCGACACCGCACGAAGCCTGGATAAAAAATTGCTGAATCAAATTCCTTGGTAGCTGCAAACTGTTTTCGCTGTTCGGGGCTGAGAATTTCGGCTAAGTAATGTTCAAAAATTTCTGGTGTGACTTTGGGGTGGCTGGTTGCTACTTGCATGACGCCCCGAATCCGAAATCTCGGTACTTGGCCGACTCGAATGTGAATGTCGGAAGCTGAGGCGGTATGGGCATCTCTGACCATTTGTTCGATCGTGCTTACGGGAGTTTCAACAGCCCGCTGTTGCTGCTGATGCTGCTGATGCTGCTGTTGCTGCTGCTGCGCCGGGGCGGGTGCAGCAGGCGCCGGTGGTGGTGGTGGTGGCGCGGGAGTTGCAGCCAAGGGGGGTGGCGGTGGTGGTGTGCGGCGGGCTTGAGCGTCGGGTTTAACGGGTGTAGGATTGTTTAATGGGTTCATTTTTTTGTCTCCAGTCAGTCGATTTTAGATTTTAGATTTTAGATTTTAGATTGACTCGCAGCGCCGTGAATCTGGGAGTTTCAACTACGATCTAAAATTTGGGGATTGACCGCGGGCGATCGAGTGTCGGGATCTTGTATCCGTTGTTGGGCAGGGTCAAGGTGTTAGCGAAAAAATTCCCGATTTCTAATCTAATCGCTCCCTTGCTAATTCGGTGCTAAATGCTGAGAATATTTTACAATTAGGCTTGATGGGCGATCGAGCAATTAACAGTTTTAACTCCTATGAATATCAGTCATAAAATTGCCGACTGGCTCGAAAATCGCGCTGTTACTCCAGCCTACGCGGGTTGGCTGCTCTCGGGGATGACGCTGTTCTTTTTTGGGTCTGCTACTAATACAATGTCTGGGTGGCTGTACGCGCTCAGCGGTGGCAGTTTGGCGCTGCTGGGAGTAGCTGCGGTTTTGCCTGCAAAATCGCTGCGTTCCTTGGAAGTGCGCCGCCACCCGATCGAACCGGTGAGTGCGGGGGATAAAATCACTGTGGAACTAGAAATCGAAAATCGCGCCCGCGAACCTAAAACTTTGTTGCAAGTCCTAGATATCTTGCCGTTTGTACTGGGAAAAGAGCTCGTCCGCCCGATCGAGGTCATAGAGCCTAAAAGTATCTACAGGGATACATATTACTTGGAAGTCCGGCAGCGGGGCGTCTATCGCTGGCAAGAGGTGCACTTGAGAACGGCGGCGCCTTTAGGGTTGTTTTGGTGCCGCCGCAGCCGCCCGGTAAAAGCGGTGGCGGTGGTTTACCCGCAGGTTTTGCCGTTGAGCACTTGCCCTTTGATCGATCGCATCGGTCAAGAAGACAGTCCGCAATTGTACGATCGCAGCCGATCGCAAACCGCTACCGAAGGCCTTACCCGCAACCTGAGACCTTACCGCCACGGAGACCCCACCCGCCTGATTCACTGGCGCACCAGCGCCCGCTACGGAGAACTGCGGGTGAGAGAGTTAGAAGTTGCAGCAGGCGGTCAAGAAATTATTATTGCTCTCGACAGCGCTGCCACGTGGCAAGCAGAGGAATTTGAACGAGCGGTGACAGTAGCAGCGTCTCTTTACTTCTATGCTAGCAAGCGCCTGTTAAACGTCAAACTTTGGACGGCCGGGACTGGACTTGTGTCGGGGAACCGGGTTGTTTTGGAAACTTTAGCGGCGGTTAATGCTGGGGAAGATGCGATCGATAGTCGATCGCAACTATCGATAATTTGGCTGACTCAAAACTCTGCAAGTTTAAACACTCTTACCCAAGGTAGTCGTTGGGTACTCTGGCCGAGCGCGGCTGCGGAAACCGGCGAAAAACTGTTAGTAAAACACGATTTACCGGGCTTGCAAATGCGATCGGATAGACCTTTAGAACTTCAGTTACAAGATGCTTTAGAAAGAGCGATTAGTTATTAAGATTGAGTGGATGAGTTGTTATCTATCCTATTATTGGTTCCTAGTCAGGACTTCAGTCCTTTCTTTGATGCGGACTAAAGTCCTCACTACAAACCTTTTCTTCTCGGTGATTGACTCGATTCAGGTTAGG
>NZ_JAEQCI010000123.1:0-16090 GCF_020738565.1 Microcoleus sp. PH2017_12_PCY_D_A
CTAAAGTCCTCACTACAAACCAGGAATTTAAGGTTCGTAGTGAGGACTTCAGTCCTTCTTAAATTCCAGGAAGAGGACTAAAGTCCTCACTACAAACCAAAAGAATTAGGTAATATAGTATGCAAACTTCAGAAAAATCTCCCACTCCCAGCGACGATTTCAAGCCCGCGAAAGAAAGCAATTTCCTAGCCCAAAATCCCCACTTGCAAAGCCTTGAAATTCCAGGTTTCGACGCCAACAACCCGCCCGATCCCAAATTAATCGATAGTTGCGTGCACTGCGGATTTTGTTTGTCTACTTGTCCGAGTTATCGGGTACTGGGCAAAGAAATGGATTCGCCCAGAGGCCGCATTTATTTAATGGATGCAATTAATGAAGGCGACGCACCTTTAAATGAAGCAACTTCGCAGCATTTTGATACTTGTTTGGGCTGTTTGGCCTGCGTGACAACTTGTCCGTCTGGAGTTCAATACGACAAGTTGATTTCCGCAACTCGCCACCAAGTCGCCCGCAATCAAAAACGCACTTTTTCTGACAATGTAATTCGCACTCTGATTTTTAATCTCTTCCCTTATCCTCACAGATTGCGGCCTTTGCTTGTACCGCTGTTTCTTTATCAAAAATTAGGACTGCCAAAACTAATTCGCAAAACTAATTTGCTGAAAAAAGTATTTCCCCGCTTGGCGGCGATGGAATCAATTTTGCCGAAGGTAACAGTTGATTCTTTTCGGGATAATTTGCCGGAAGTCATTCCCGCACAAGGAGAGAAACGCTATCGAGTCGGGGTGATTTTAGGCTGCGTGCAGCGGCTGTTATTCTCGCCTGTTAATGAGGCTACGGTGCGAGTTTTGACGGCTAACGGCTGCGAGGTTGTGATTCCGAAAAGTCAGGGATGCTGCGCTGCTTTACCGGAACATCAAGGACAAGCGGAACAAGCAAAATCCTTGGCGAGACAAATGATTGATAGCTTTGAAAATACTGGTGTTGATTTTGTAATTATCAACGCTGCTGGGTGCGGCCATACTTTGAAAGAATACGGTCATATTTTAGCTGATGACCCGGATTATCGGGAGAAAGCTGAGAATTTTGCTGCTAATGTGAAGGACGTGCAGGAATTTTTGGCAAGTGCGGGAATTACGGCGAAACTCAATCCTTTGATTGACGGAGATTTGACTATTGTTTATCAGGATGCTTGTCATTTGTTGCACGGACAAAAGATTAGTTTGCAGCCGCGTCAGTTGTTGCAACAAATCCCTGGTGTGAAGTTGAAAGAACCTGTGGATGCTGCTTTGTGCTGCGGCAGTGCGGGGGTTTACAATATGCTTCAGCCGGATGTGGCTGATGAGTTGGGCGTGCAAAAGGTGGAGAATTTGCTGAATACTGGAGCTCAGTTGATTGCTTCTTCTAATCCTGGTTGTTCTTTGCAAATTAAGAAGCATTTGGAGTTGCAGGGGAAATCTGTTACTTTGATGCACCCGATCGAGCTTTTGGATTATTCTATTCGTGGGGTACAGTTGCAGAGGCGTTAATTTGGTAAGGCGGGCGGTGTCTGCCCTATTTTTGATGCTGCTGTAGGAAATTTTTTTAATTAACCGCAGAGGGCGCAGAGGGCGCGGAGTCAGAGGGGAAGGAGCAAGAGGAATAGGTTATTGTATTGAGAGATAGAGAATTTAATATGAAAACAAATTTTTGGAGTTTTTTATGTCTGGCTGTTTTGGCTGCAACTCTTCTACCGCAGGAATCGACAGCAGTTTTGCATCACCCTCAATATTTGGTTCTAGCAGCAATTTCATCGCCGGAAGAGAAGCAAGAGTCGATCGGGCTTTTTCCAATTATTCAGAATGGCAAGCACGGCTATATCGACACCACAGGAAAGATAGTGATTTCACCCCAGTTTGATGGTGCTGACTTTTTCTCAGACAAACTGGCAAGTGTAAAAATTGGCGACAAGTACGGCTTTATCGACAAGACGGGAAAGATAGTAACTCCACCTCAGTTCGTTCTGACTTATGATTTTTCAGAAGGAATGGCAATGGTACAGATTGACGATAAGTGGGGCTATGTTGACAACACGGGAAAGATTGCGATTTCACCTCAGTTTGATAGCGGTTGGTGGTTCTCGGAAGGCTTGACAGTCGCAAGGATTCGTGACAAGTATGGCTTTATCGACAAAATGGGAAAGATCGTAATTCCACTCCAGTTTGATGGGGCTTCGTTTTTCTCTGGAGGGCTGGCGAGAGTACAGATTGGTGACAAGAATGGCTTTATCGACAAGACAGGAAAAATTGTGATTCCACCTCAGTTTGATGGTGCTTTGGATTTCTCAGAAGGGTTGGCAACTGTACAAATTGGGGAAAAGTATGGCTGTATCGACACCACAGGAAAAATTGTGATTCCACTCCAGTTTGATTTTGTTTGGGATTTCTCAGAAGGGCTGGCGAAGGTAAAGATTAACGATAAGTTCGGCTATATCAACAAGACGGGAAAGACCGTGATTCCACTACACTTTGATAGTATTTCGGATTTCTCAGAAGGGCTGGCGGCGGTAAAGATTGGCGATAAGGACGGCTATATGGACAAGACAGGAAATGTCGTGATTCCAGCCCAGTTTGATTTTACTTATGCTTTCTCAGAAGGGCTGGCATGGGCACGGATTGGTGACAAGTACGGCTATATCAACAAGACAGGAAAGCTCGTGATTCCAGCCCACTTCGATCGGGCTGAGGATTTTTCAGAAGGAATGGCACGGATAACAATTGGCGAGAAGATAGGCTATATCGACAAGACAGGTAAGTTTGTTTGGAACCCAACAAATTGAGCAATTCGTTTCAATTCGCACTATTGGGGAAAAGGCCGATCGCCCGATCGCACTTTTCTAGTTTAGCAAAAGTGCGATCGACACAATGACCTGTTTGACCAATGACCAATCCCCGGTTTGGCCGGTTTGGCCGGTTTGGCCGGTTTGCCCGGTTTGGGCGGTTTGCCCGGTTTGGCCGGTTTGGCCGGTTTGGCCAATGACTACTAACTCTTCCCCTCTTCCAACTTCAAAAAATGCACTTGTCCCGAAGCTTCCGCCGCCACAATTGTCACCCCATCCGGTGCCATAGCGCAAGCTTTCAAAGCACTATCTCCCCGGAAAGTAGCAACTACTTTTCGACTCAACAAATCCCAAACTTTCAGAGTATTGTCATCCGAAACTGAAATCACCTTATTTCCTACAGTCGCCAAAGCTGTAATCGCATCCGCATGACCCGCCAAAGTGAAAATTTCCTTTTTACTCGACAAATCCCAAACTTTAATCAGTTTCTTCCTCCCCCCAGAAATTCCCCATTTACCGTCTGTGGTAACTACCACAGCATTCACAAAACTCTCATGACCTTTGAGAGTAAAAAGTTGATTTTTTACGACTAAATTCCATAAATTTGCCAAAATATTATTTTCTTTTCCCAAACTCCAAACTTTCAGACTTGTGTCGCCGGAAGCCGAAATTATCCGCTTGCCATCGGGAGTAACTGCCACAGCTTTTATCCCGTCGGCGTGACCGATAAATGTCAAAACTTCCTCTCCTGTTTCCAAATTCCAAACTTTAATATTTTTGTCTCCAGAACCCGAAATCGCCAGCCTGCCGTCGGGGGTGACAGCAACCGAATTTACCCAATCTGTATGACCTGTGAGAGTAAATATTTCTTCTCCTGTTTCCAGATTCCAAACTTTAACTGTTTTGTCTCCTGAACCTGAAATTATTTTCTTGCTGTCCGGGGTAACAGCGATTGCTTTTACCCAATCTTTATGACCGGGAATACTAAAAAGTTCCTCTCCATTTGCGAGATTCCAAACTTTAATGCTGTTGTCTCCAGAACCGGAAATTGCTTTTTTACCGTCGGCAGTCACTGCTAAAGCATTTACCCAGTCATCGTGACCGGCAGATGATAAATTTTCTTTGCCTGTTTCTAAGTGCCAAACTTTGAGAGTTTTGTCAGAGGAACCAGAAACTATCCGCTTGCCGTCGGGGGTGACAGCTACAGCATTCACCGGGGCGATGTGATTGGTAAAAGTAAATAGTTCTTCTTTTGTTTCCAAATTCCAAACTTTCAGCGTTTTGTCGCCTGCGGCTGAAATTACCCGTTTTCCGTCGGGACTGACTGCCACAGCTTGGACGAAACTGCTGTGAATTCCTAAAGTGAAAAGTTTTTCTCTGGCACTCAAACTCCAAACTTTGATTGTGCCGTCGTAACTGCCGGAAATTATGTGTTCGCCGTCGGGAGTTACTGCTACAGCTTTTACCCAATCTGCGTGACCGGTAAGGGTAAAAAGTTCTTTTCCTGTTTCTAGGTTCCAGACTTTAATGCTGTTGTCGCCAGACCCGGAAATCAACCGCTTGCTGTCTGGAGTTACTGCTACGGACTGCACAAAACTGCTGTGACCTTTGAGGTTGAAAATTACTGCCCCTGTTGACAAATCCCAAACTTTTATGCTGCCGTCCCAGGAACCAGAAATTACTCGCTTGCCGTCGGGAGTTACTGCTACTGCTTCTACTGCAAAAGTATCGCCTGCAAATGTTAATATTTCTGTTCCAGTGGCTAAATTCCAAATTTTAATAGTATTGTCCCAAGAACCTGAAATTACTTTTGTTCCGTCTGGGGTTACGGCTACAGCATTGACGTAGGTAAGATGACCTTTGAGGGTGGCAGTTTCTTCTCCTGTTTCTAAGTGCCAAACTTTGAGAGTGTGGTCGGAGGATGCAGAAATTGCTCGCTTGCCGTCGGGGGCGATTGCTACAGCTTGTACCCAATCTGTATGTCCGGTGAGGGTTCGCAGCAATCTGCCGCCAGGAGGGGTAAAGCTGGGGGTTAGCGGCCGCAGCCAGGGTATTTTCTGTTGTTTTGCTTGGGCTAGCAGTGCTTGTATTTCGGGGATTTCAAAGCGCATCAACCGGGCTATTAGTTGGGTCGCTAGTTGGGTTTTATCTTGGGCTAAAATGTGGGCAGAAAGCCTGATTGTTTCTTGAATTAATTTGAGTTTGTCGGCTTTTTGGGCGGAGGTGATAATATCGGGACTTGTTGCTAAATCGTAATCTTCTATTAACGCTTGTGCTCCCGCTGCTGACAGCTTGGCTTCAATAAAATTGTAATCTGTTAGTAAGCTGTATAATTTCTCTGAGTCGGAAGTCGCTGCTAGCTGACTTGGTAGGATTCCCAAACAGTGCGTTTGTTCTGCGGGCTGCATTTTATCCAGCCCTTGTGTAAACTCGCTCATAAATTTGTGGATGTCTTTTTTTAAATGTATGCGATCGCTAGCTGCACCTTGCCCAAAACCCGATCGAGAAAGTTTTCTTGCTTACTTTGCTCGTTTACTTAGCATGGCATATTTGAAGGCTATTTGCTACCGGGCTGCTGCCCTCGGTTTGGTCAGGCGTAGGATGAATCGCTGGTTTTTTGGTCTGAGTCTGCTTTGAGAATTTCCCAGGCCTGCGATTACCATCAACTGCGGTCAATATAATTCAATTTAACAGCGCTAAATCTGCCGATCGACAACTATCTGACATATATCTTTGTTTTTCTTAACATAACGGGTTTTGGGCAATGATTGTCGATCGCTCCACACTACCAATTGATTTTAGATTTTAGATTTTAGATTTTAGATTTTAGATTTTAGATTTTAGATTTTAGATATTTCGACTTCCTTCGGCTGCGCTCAGGAAAAGTCGCCGTACAAGTTTGAGACGGAGGCTAGGGCTCACGCCCTTACAATTAAAGAATTGACTTGCAGCTCCGTTAATCTGGAAAGTTGAATATTGGTCTAAAATTTGGCGCCAAAACTTAAGTTGGCAGCCTGTACCCGTTTTTGGGCGGAGTTAAGCTAAAATTTTTGAGCGATCGCCATTCTGTTTGATGTGCAAACAAGACTTATTCAGCGAAATACGGTGCCGAATGCTCTAATTTTCGGTCAATGGGGGCTGCATCAGACTGCTAGATGTTTGCCTGCTTGACTCAAACCTCCCGGAAAGCTTTGCAGGTGCGCCCCATTCCTTTAAAATGTAGAATAGGACTTGCACTCTTAAACCGGGTTTCTAGCTAAAATCATTGGTCTGGCCGCTAGCTACTCAAGAAGAAACCAGTTTTCTGACTCGATAGCGCGCAAGTCGCGATCGCAAATCAAGAAGTATTTAAGTTTAGAGACAAATTTCATGGATGTTATCGAGTTTTTCGAGTTAAGTGCAGGCAAATGGTTTTCCCAGCGCACCGTACACAATCTCAATTCTGGGGAATTGCAAGCAGGTAAATCTGACCTCAAAATAGAAATGCTGACAGCTAGCGATGCAGCAGTCGTCAAACTTTGCCAACAGCACTCGATTAACCCGGACTCAACTGGACTCAGGGGCGTTCGGATTTCTTGGGATGGTACTCCCGATCGCACTGCTGCCAAACAAGTTGGTTCTACAATATTAGCGATCGTCCCGAATCCCGACAATCCCAGCGAAGGCAAAGTGTTGCAAGCCAAGGGAAACACCCGTTACGTGATGGGCGGCGACGATGTGCTGACATTGATTACAGAATCAGATACCGTCCGTGCTGAAGAAAGGCTGTGGTATCTCATCCCCAATCTGCGCTTGCGGACTAGCGTTGTTAAGCAAGCTGACGGTACGGAACAAGCATCTTTTTGTTCGGAAATTCGGATGGGTGGAAGTCCGAAAAGTTGACCGTTGACCGTTGACCTGTGACACGAAGGAAGAAGGAAGAAGGAAGAAGGAAGAAGGAAGAGTTGACAATCAAAAATCTTCAATCCCCAATCGAAAATCCAAAATCCAAAATCTAAAATTGTTTGACAGTTGACTCCCGAAGCAGTCAGATTTCATTGGTCATTGGTCATTGGTCGCGCTTGACCAAAATCACAGTGTTTTGCGCTATATAGCGGTTCTCAAGCATGGTGAGGTATGCCCGATGCCCGATGCCCGATGCCCGATGCCCGATGCCCGATGCCCGATGCCCGATGCCCGATGCCCAGTCGTCCGCGAATCTTTCTGATAATGCCTATATCTCATTCCCCAAATTCAGACCTTATTTGTCCTTTCTCCTTTCTTTCTGCGGCCTTCTCGAGCAACGGCTTTTAACTTGGCGTGAAAATCAGTGTGTTTGACAACTGGGAATGATTTTTTGACAGGTTTGTCTGTTAATTTGCGATCGGGTTCGGCTCCATCGGCCAGGGCGGTAACATCCACATCTTCATATACTACAACTTCTGTATTTTCTTGAGTGCGATCGCCCGCGGCGGGCAGTTTTTCTGTTTCCAGGGCTTCTGTATTCGGGACTTCTGCATCTGGCGCGCGATCGAGTTCTGCTTCTGACTGCTTGCTCGTATCTATTTCGGCGACACCGAATTCGGATTCCGGGTGGGATAAAAGTATCTCTTCCTGCGACGGTTGAGCATAACTTTCAAAGGTTAAATCTTGAGGAAAATTGTTGCAAACTAAGCGTTCAAACTCGCGATTGAAATGATATAGTGGTTGACCTATCCGGTGCCACATACTCAATAGCTGTCCGACAGAAACAGCTTTGTAGCGCCCTTGATAAAGCGCTTCAACCACTGCTAAACGCAACCAATAGGCGGGATACTTGGTCAACCATTCACCAGCCAATTTCTCTGCTTTTTTGCCACCTAGGTCAAAACCGTAGTGAACCAGCAGAGCCGCTGCTTGTGCAGATATTGCCGTCACTTCTGTCATGGGAATTGGTAATTAGTCAGTTGTCAGTTGTCAGTTGTCAGTTGGTAGGGGCGGTGGATGGTGCGTGCCCTCCCTCAGTTGTCAGTTGTTAGTTGTTAGTTGTCAGGAGTGCTGTCCCCGAAGAGCAAACTTTATCATTAGTCCTTAGTCCTTAGTCCTTGGGAATTGAAAAATTGAGAATTGGTGATTGTTTTTGCTTCGTTATTACCAATTACCAATTACCAATTACCAATTACCCATTACTAATTACCAATTACCCAATTGAATTAATCGGATAAACGCACGCCTCCTTCTACTGTTCGCACGTCCCCGGAAAATGGTTGGGGTGTGCCGTTCCAGTTGAAGTCGCTAATTCTAAACGTCAGGCTGCCGACTTGACGCTCAGGATTAAAACGCAAAATAATTGCGTAGCTGCGGCGGCTGTATTCTAAAGTGTAATTCGTACTGATTGTTTCCCTGCTGTCTAAATTAATAGCACTTTGAAACCCGACTCGAAAGCCTCCGTAAACTTGCTGCACAAGTCCAAAAGACAGGACTTTCAAATCTACTAGCCGATCGAACAAATAAGGCGATACCCCGTCCCGCGCTACCTGAGTGTAAGTCACGTTAAATCCAGTGTAGTCGAGGAAAGGGCGGGAGAAATGGCCGAACTGCCCTTGAATGCCGATGCTGCTGGCGATCGAATTTTGTCGATCGCCACTACTATAATAAGAGCCAACTCCTCGGACTCCCAAAGCCAGTTGCAAGAAGGGAACCACCGGCGTCCGGGTGTACTTCAAACCCTGGGTGGGAGTGCGGGGCAGCGGTTGACCTTGCCACAGGTTGAAGCCGCGGCTGAGGGCGACACTGACTTGGGCGCGGCCTAAATCGATGCGGTTGTTTTCGCGCACGGGATCGAGCAAATCTGCTCGATCGGTGTCAGCATTGATAAATTGATATCCAGCTTGGTAGCTGAAATTGATGCCTGTATTGCCGATTTGCATCTGTGGGGAAGTGAGGACGGCCCCGAGACTGCTGTTGACGGTTTGAAAGCCTAGAGAACCGTTAAACAGTCGATCGCGATAACTATATTCTGCGGCTAGATTGTGATTGCCGATCGACTGTCGCAGCCGCAAATTGCCCCGAAAAGCATTTTCAGCTAAATTTGGGAAATTATCAAAATTCAGAAATAACGCCGATCCTTCCAGGCTGGTGCGCGGGCCCAAAGTCGCGCCCAACTTTGCTCTCAGCCCGTAGCTGTCGGGGGAAAAGGGATTGCCACCGTTCTTTTCCACGATTCGCTGGAGGTAAATTTGGGGCGTTAGAGTCAGGCGCACGGGCCCGTTTTGCAACACCTCAAAACCGCACTCGGCGAACAAACCGCCCCTATCGCCACCGTCGTAGCCGAAAGTCAAACAGGGGCCGTTTTGCTGTCGGCTGTCAAAAACTTGCCTGCGGGGATACACGGGTATTTTGACGCGATTGTCAAATACCAAGCGGGGGGAATTGGTGACTAATTCCTCAGCCGTGGGGGAAATCCTGGTAATTGTTGCCCTCCGGGCTCTGTATTCGAGTTCCGGCGGGGAAAACGGGTCGTTAGTAATCCGAATGTTGGTTGCTACTCTGACACCGTTTGGCAGTAATTCGAGGCGTTCTGCTTCAAAGCGGACGCGGTTGACGGCGCCGACAATTTGGGGGGCTGATATCCGTCCGCCACCGCCAGCGCCAGCAGTGCCGCCACCGCCGATGGTAACAGTAGCAGCGCCGGGGGATTTGACTCCGCGCAGGGGCTGCTGGCTGGTAATTCGATCGCTCAGGGGCTGTTCTAGAATGGTTCCAGCACTAATATCTGTGGGTAGTGTGGGGGTTAACTCGCTACCTGCTGCGGGGAGGAATATTTCGCCGCTGGCTTGTTCGACGGCGCCGGAGTTGAGTCCGAGATTGAATTCCATCTGCCGGCCGCGGACTACTTGTTGGCCGCGAGTATAGGCGACGTTACCGGATGCTATCACTTGGCGGGTGACTAGGTTGACGATCGCGCGATCGGCATCAATCACTGTTTGTCGGAACCTCACCACAACTCTACCAACCGCCGTGACAATTTGTTGTTTGTCGTCAAATTCTTGGCTGTCGGCCTTAATTTCGATCGTATCAGCCGGACTCACCGGAAATGGCACCGTCCGCTGAGAAGGCGCGGTACGGACTCCGGGCACGGCCGGTTTGGGCTGCGGTTTCGGCGCTGGGGGAGTGGCTCGCTTGGGCCCTGGGGGCGTCGTTGGTGTCGTTGGCGTCGTTGGAATCTCGAACTCTTGCTGTTTTGCAGGAGGCGTTTCTGGCGGTTCGGGAACAACAATCTCCGCAGGTTCGGGGGAGTTATCTTTTAACTGCTCGCCTTTAGCCTGATACCCGTTTTCTGGCTGTCGGACAGCATTATTGTCCTTTTTGCTCTGATCCCCTGCTGTTCGTTGACGGTTCCGAGCGGCAATGGCATTTTCTACTGAACCCAATTGGTAAGAAGTAAACGAGGTATCTTGCTGGGCTTCCGCAGTTTCGGATTTTTCTGCTGGAACAACCGGAAGCTGAAATCCCGCCGCTGCGCCGCCACTTTCCACGGAGGTTAGGGGAGCGGCGATTTCAGGAGACTGACTGGTGGCTTCCGTGGTACCGAGGAGTGCGGCTGAGGGTTCTGGTTGCGGGGATGTTGGTTCGGGCTGAACGATTTCTGGGCTGGCTTCCGGTATTTGTGCGGAGTTGCTGCGGGTGTCTCCATCATTTGTCGCTACAGTGAGGGCGACTTTTTTGGGCTTCGCGATGTAGATGATGGCAGAGGGTTCGGGCGGCGGTACCGGATAGGGCATAGTTACAACAGGTGAATCATCCGATTTTAGATTTTAGATTTTAGATTTTAGATTTTAGAGGTTTTTTTATAGCGGAGAGTCGATCGTCCAAATTTTTGCATTTAACGGGCAGCGTTGCAAGGTTAACCGGAAATCTTCTGGTGTGCCTCGCAGCTAACCGACTCATCCTGAGAAACTGGGTTGATTACCAGAAAGAATTGGTTTAAAGCCTCCACCCTTGTAGGGAGAAATTAAAAGAAGACTATTCATTGCTCTAATCCTCTTCGTTCTAGGTCAATTTGCTCTCCTGGGTTTATGGTGTATACGGTATCAAGCACAACTGTTCGCGATTCTGTAATGCCCTCAGAGTCAAGGATATGTGGTTTGGCAATCGCCTCAAAATCAGGAGAGCTTGTCAATTGTCAACTGTCAATTGTCAACTGTCAACTGTCAACTGTCAACTGTCAACTGTCAACCGGGTTTCTTTCGCCATAAGATAACCTCGCTAGTGGTGCGAGTTGACACTCCCCGGCCACGGAAGGCGCGAGGATTCTTGGTTCGCAGAGTCGCCATAACCCAGCAGGGTTGCCCCAACTGAACTAGAGGGCGTCTCTCCCCAAGCGTTAATTTCGGCGTGCCCCGCCGTATTTATGGCACGTTTCAAGATGTTAATTGCTGCATTTGTATCTCGATCTGCAACATACCCGCAATGCGAGCAAAGGTGCGTTCTGATTGATAGAGACTTGCTAACTTTTTTGCCACAATTCGAGCAATTCTGACTGGTATTGTGGGGAGCTACAGCTACAACTTTTGTCCCGTATACTTTCCCAAAATAATCCAGCCACATCCGAAACTTCGACCAACCCGCATCACTAATCGATTTAGACAATTTTCGATTTTTTACCATGCCCTTAACATTTAAGTCTTCACAGGCGACCAAATCGTTAGATTGGATGTAGCGGAGTGCCACGGTCTTGACAAACTCTTCTCGCTGCCTGCTTACTCTTAGATGCTTTCTAGCATACCGATTTTTTGCCTTTTGATAGTTATTAGATTGCGGTTTGCCCTTTTTGAACTTTTTAGACTTTTGCCGATTGGCGCGATTTAATTGCTTCTCGGACTTGCGATAGAATTTAGGATTTTCAACAATTCCTCCATCACTATCAGCCAAAAAGTATTTAATTCCGACATCAATGCCTACAGCACGATTTTTCGGTTGTTGCTCTCCTAAATCAATTTGAGGACTATCGATACAGAATTGCACGTAATACCCATCTGCACGCCGTACAATTCGTACCCTTTTGATTTGCTCTACCTGATAGAAATGTAAGTCGCGACTGCCTTTTAGTTTCAACAGCCCGATACCTTTGGAGTCGGTAAAAGTGATACGTTTCCGACATTCTGAAAGTTTCCAACCACCAACCTTGTACTCGATCGAGCGACCGTGTTTCTTGAATTTTGGATATCCCTTTTTGCCCGCAACCTTCTTTTTACAGTTACTGTAAAACCGATTAATGGCACGCTCTACATTCTCGACAGCAGCTTGACAAGCATGACTGTACAAGTCTTTAACAAAGTTAAACTCAGCTCGCAATTGAGTGCAATATTTATACAGTTCTTTTTTGCCTACACCACGATTCTTCATCCAGTATCGTAGGCATTTATTCCGAATAAACTGTCCCGTTCGGATGGCTTCGTCGATCGCGGTGTATTGTTCTTTTTTACCGTATGCTTTGAACTCAAAAACTAGCATATTTCAATCTGGGCAAGCTGTTATCTTATATTACGATGTATTCGACATTAATTTCGGAAGTTATTGAATTAAAGCCGTCCTATAAGGACGGGGCTTGAATCCCATTTTTTTGGTCAAGTTTTGTGGGACTAATTTTTGGCGATTTGCTGGCTGATGCGGGGGCTGCGGTGACATGCCCCCGAGTCAGCCACGGGATAGCTGGTTTATTCCATGTCTCTGCGGTTGGGGTTCCGGGCTGGGTCATTGGACAAAAACCCAAATATGAACAGGGAAACAAAGAATAGAACAACTACATTAACTACGATTTTGAGGGTTAGCACTGTGGGAGTCTCCAAAGATGGCATAATAGCGGGCTGATTTGCTGCTGTTGCGGCAACATTTTTATCTTGACAGTCCCCGACATACAGGCACGGGGATTCTTAAGACATTTCTGTCAAAATATCCCTATTGCTAGGGTTCCCAGGCTGACTGGGTTTGCACGAAGCGTGCTCCCGTCATATCTCCTCAAAAATGTTTTGGGCGTAGACTTTCCCCCAGTCCAGGGGTAGGTTTTTACATCTTGTCTGATGTGCTGATTCTACCATATTGATTTGTGAAGATGGATTTGTTTTTTACTTAACAATGGCAAAAAGCCATCCTCATCAAGGACGGGGTTTTCAATTTGACGTTCTGATAAGCTGTGTTGGATCTAGATTGCCTGTGGTGTTGGAGAGGGAGAGGGTTCGAGGATTGTTCGATCGGGATTTGAAATATACAATTTAAATGCACAACAGCTTAACTAAAGATTAGTCAATTTTATTTTTGCTTTTGAGGATTGTTGGCAAGTTGGTTTTTGCCCAATTCCAGATTTGCTCGACGATTTTTTCGACGCGCACCATGATTAAGTCGAGCCATTCGAGCACTTGTTCTAGTGGGTGTTTAATGTAACCCATCGCTTCTGCTTTGGTTTCTAAGTATTCGTCTGCGGGCGGGAGACCTGCGCTCTGATTTTTGGATGCTGTGATGCTGGTGGCGGCGGTGTATCTGCTGGTGGTGGGGGCGATTGCTGCTGGGGATTTGCTGGTTTGTGCGGTGTTCGGGTTTGTGTTTTTTGGCACTTGGGTCTCCGGCGCGCGCTTTGGGGTTGATTCTGCTGCGAGTCCTGATTTATTTTCTGGAGTGACTGCTAAATTTGAGTTTGTTTGGGGTTGACTTTGTGGGACTTTTGTAAGCAAGCTCTGCTTGAGCTGGGCGAGCATCCTGTGAATTGCTTCGGGGTAAGGGGATATTGAGACTGCGGTCGATCGACTTTCTGACAATTCTACTGTTTCTGCAATTTCCTGCTTGACTTCTGGGTTATTTTGTGATACTAGGCTTTGAACTGTTGCCTCGGGTTCGGCACTTCCGGCGATTAAGTGCTGCGGTGCTGGTTCTCCGAATAAGTCTTGCCAATTCAGCCAAGGTCGATCGACCTCTGGGCTATTTTCCGTTTGATTCTGTTCCTGACGTTGTTTTAAATAATACTGAATTGCGACAGCTTTTTCAGTATTATCACTAGCTGCCGTTTCCTTGCCCAGCAGTTGGTCTACGGACGACCAAATCATTTTTTCAATGTTTTTCGCGTATTTTTCGAGGATTTCGCGGGCGGACAGACCTAAATTCGTTTCTGGGGCGGGGGTATCAAATTTGACCTCGGGATTCCCGGCGGTGGTTTTGGCTGCTGGGGGGAGGGTAAATTCTTCGAGGTTGACGGCGGCGCGATCGAGTAATGTGACAAAGGAGATCGGATTGCCGGTGCGATCGAACTTGCTGTTAAAATTAGGTTCTAATTTTGGGGTATTGCGGTCGATCGAATTTGATTGAGCCATCGCCGGCTGTGGGGTTGCGCTTGGGGCGATCGATGCCGTCGCTCTTTGAACTAAGATGGTATTGCGGTCGATCGCGCCTTTGACTGCGAGGATTGATTCTCCAAACTGATTTCTTTTCACAGCAACCGGACTCGACTGGAGCCAGACCATCAATTCCCAAAAACGGCGCACCGGCGCCAACCGAGATTTTTTCGCAGCCGACTCTAAACCGAGGTTAAATTGTAATTCTTTTTGAGCAATTTCCCGGCGTTCGGGCCCCTCGTTGGCGACTTCCCAAGTTATGCGACTTTCGAGCAGTTCTTGCTGTTCGGGTGTCAAAATATCCAATATGCGATTGTCGCCTCCCACCAATACTAAAGTGCGGGCGGGGATAAAACTCGCGATTCCCTCAACTTTCGGTTTTCTGTCTAATTGAGTTTTAGGCTGCGGAGGTTCTAAGACGGAAGTTGTTTGATGTTTAGCGGTTTGTCGGCTAAGATTGATTGCCGGAGGTAAATCGAGCGCGGCTTTCTCTTTCGTTGCAGGATTTGTCTGGATTAACAGCGGAAAACAAGCTAAAGTTGTGGCTGCTTGCGCCGAGTTTAGCAAATTCTCGGCGAGGTTTAAGATTTGGTCGATCGAACTTTCATCAGAAATTTCTCCCGGATACCAATTTCCCGAAAAATCTGGATTTTCGCCGCCGTCATATTCTTGAAGTTCGGGTAAATCTACTTTTTGACTGGATTCCCGCAACTGTCGGCTCAACATTCGGGAACTTTGGACGAGCAGGTAAGCTGGATAAAGTAGAATTTGGGTAGCGCTGAGGGTGGTTTGTTTAATTTGTCGCCAAGTGCGATCGCAATTATCGGCGACTTGGCGGGACTGTTTGGATATAAAATTTAATAGTCGGCTTTGGTATGGGCCGTAGTAACCGTCGGACATAAGTTTAATTATTGAATTGCTGATTTTAGATGCGCGCCGGAATTGCTGAATTTTGCAGTAAAATCAAACCTGGATCTGAATCGCAATTTCAAACCCTCTGAAACCTTTCTTTCTTCGCGTGCTTCGCGTCTTCGCGGTTCAATTCCGATCCCGCTTCCTGCGCCAGTCCTATTTTAGCTAAAAATGAACGCTTCTGTGCCACCTGCTAGTAATAATATTTCTGAAGTTGTAGAGAAGTTGCGCCGCCTCAGTCAAGTGGAGGTTCAGTCTGGCTGGAGGTACTGCGATGCTGACTCGGCTGCTGTCGGTTCGGTAGGTATTTCTAACAAGCAGGTTGTCGAACTTAACGAAAAAGGACATATTGCTTGGCCGTCTGGGAAGCAAGTTGTTTATTTAGGACAGAAATTTGTCATTCCTGACAATTTGCACGGCTATCCTGTGGTGGGTTTGCGGTTGTTGCTGGGCTTGACTTGGTGGGCGGAAGATGCGAGTATTTTTGTCAACGGTGAGTTAGTCGGACAAGGTGATTTATTCGATTGTGCCGATCGAGTTTTGTTGAGCGCGTCGGTCAATCCCGGAGATGAATTTTTAGTTATTTTGCGCTTGATAAGTCCGGGTCACGATAATGGTGCTTTAGTGCGATCGATTTGTTTGTACGAAGCTGCGGATTCTACTTGTTTCGAGCCGGGTTTTGTGGCGGACGAATTAGAGATTTTGCAAAATGCGATCGCCCTAAACTTACAAAATAAAAATTGCCCATACCTCCCAACCGAAATCATAGCAAGTCGCCCCGGGTTTGTCAAGGGGGAAACGCTGCAATCTCAGATTGATTTGGCGCTTGGTTTGATTGATTGGTCTGCTTTGCCGAATCGTGCAAAGTTCGATCGATCTTTATCTGTTTTGCGACACAATTTACTGGGATGTCTGCGGGCTTTTTCTGGAGAGTTAGATGATTTAACCGCAGAGGCCGCAGAGGCCGCAGAGGGAGGAAGTAGGCAGATACTTTCTCAGGTTTCAGAAAATCAGAACT
>NZ_JAEQCI010000123.1:16116-17589 GCF_020738565.1 Microcoleus sp. PH2017_12_PCY_D_A
CAGAAAATCAGAACTCCACATCTATATATATAGGTGAAACTGCCGATATTCCTTCTTTTTCTGGAGAGTTAGATGATTTAACCGCAGAGGCCGCAGAGGACACAGAGGGAGGAGGAAGAAATAAAGTTTCTCAGGTTGGAGATAATCAGAACTCCACATCTATATATATAGGTGAAACTGCCGATACAGCTTTTCTCAATCAAGTCAGGCACTCGCCAGCCAATTCCCAATTCCCAATTCCCAATTCCCAATCCCCGATTCCCAATTCCCAATCCACACCAGACTCACTTGAAACTTACCATACATCTATATATACAGGTAAAATCTATTTGGTTGGTCACGCTCATTTAGACTTAGCTTGGCTGTGGCCTGTCCCGGAAACTTGGGAAGCGGCGGAACGAACTTTTGAGTCGGTATTGAAATTGCAATCCGAGTTTCCAGATTTGATTTTCTGTCATTCAACTCCAGCGCTTTATGCTTGGATGGAAGAGCACCGCCCTGACTTATTTGCAGCGATTCAAAAACAGGTGGCTGCGGGTTGTTGGGAAGTTGTCGGTGGGATGTGGGTTGAACCGGATTTAAACTTGATTTCGACTGAGTCAATGGTGCGGCAAGTTTTTTACGGACAGCGTTATGCGAAAGAAAAGTTTGGGGAGTTGATGCGGGTGGCTTGGCTACCGGATACTTTTGGTTTTGGGTGGCAATTACCTCAGATTTTGCGGCAAGGTGGAGTTGACTATTTTGTGACGCAGAAGTTGCGCTGGAATGATTCGACTCAATTTCCCTACGGTGCTTTTTGGTGGGAAGGGTTGGATGGTACTAAAATATTTAGCATGATGTCTGGCGCGATCGGCGAAAATATAGAATCGGTCAAAATGGCAAGTCATGCTTTTGATTGGTACACTAAAACTGGTTTGCAAGATTCTCTTTGGTTGCCTGGAGTTGGCGACCACGGCGGCGGCCCGACTCGTGATATGCTAGAGGTGGCGAAACGCTGGAAATTGTCTCCTTTTTTCCCAAGGTTGGAGTTTGCGAAGGCTGTTGATTATTTGTCTTTGATTGAGAGTCAGTTTTTGCCGGAAGTTACCGAGGTACAGTCTCAATCTGATTTTTCGCAGTCGCCAAGTCTGGAAAGTTTGCCAATTTCTGAAGTTGTCAAAAATTTGGCGGATGTCGCACATCTAAACTTGCTCGAAAATTCCGCAACTTTACCCGAAAGCCTCAACTTTAATCTCAAAACTTCCGCAAGTTTGCCAATTTCTGAAGTTGTCGAAACTAAGACGGATGTCGCATCGGGAAACTTGCTCGAAAATTCGACAAATTCATCCGAAAGTCGAATTTCAACTCAGGAAACTTCCGCAAGTTTGCCAATTCCTGAAGTTGTCGAAACTTTGACGGATGTCGCAGCGGGAAATTTGCTCGAAAATTCGACAACTTTACCCGAAAGTCAAACACAGCAGTCTGAAAAATCCG
>NZ_JAEQCI010000124.1:0-16027 GCF_020738565.1 Microcoleus sp. PH2017_12_PCY_D_A
AAAAAGCCTCAAATGATTGCAGAGCAATTATTTGAGGTTTTGAGAATTCTGAATTCTTTTGAAATTAAATCCGATCGAATATCTGCGGAATGTGGGATACAAAATCCACGCCCTCTCCTTTGAAGTCAAAAATCTCAGCTTTTAGAGGAGAGGGCTTCAGTATTTGAAACGACTATTATTTTAGATAGAGGGAAAGAAACTGAAACATAAAATCTCGGAAAAACCATCCATGTTTTACGGAATCCCGATCGAATAACTTGTAGAGAACGGTTATCTAAGTCCACACTTGCTTTGTTGGAGAAATTTAACGATCGAAATACAAACAGTAATGACACTAACAAACCTCAAGGCCATCGAATACACGAAAAAAAGCAACTTCTCACTGCCTAATCCACCGGTGATATCCAGCGATCGATCTGGCTGGGAAAAATTACACTTAGCCATGTACCGCCAGCCAGCCTGTTACATACCCGAATACTCTTCTCCTTATCATATAATTTGCGTCAACACGGGCAATCCAGTGACGTTGGAAAGGACGATCGAGGGACGATCGCCAACTATTGAGGCTATCCAGGTAGGTGATGTTGGAATTTACCCAGCCAGGGTGCACCAATCGTGTTTTTCGCCTCAAGATATCGAGTTGATTCGACTTTACTTAGAACCGACATTATTAACTCAAATCCAAGCCGAATTGTGCCTGGATCGCGAGGTAGATTTAGCGCTGCAATTGACTCCCAGTTTCGATCCTCTAATTTATCAAATGGCGATCGCCCTGAAAAACTCTTTAGAAATCGACGGAACGAGTAGCAAACTCTATGCCGGCGCTATGGCAAATGCTTTGGCAGTTCACCTGCTATCTCGATATTCAACACGCACACCATTTCTGCTGCAACCATCAGGTGGATTGTCTGAGAAACAACTCAAGCAAGTGGTTGATTACATTCACGAGTATCTAAATCGAGATGTGAGTTTGACCGAATTAGCCAATTTGGTGCAACTAAGTTCCTATCATTTTACCCGATTGTTTAAAAGGGCGATCGGTTTTGCACCGCATCAATATCACATTCGATGCCGGATCGATCGCGTCAAGCAATTGCTGTTAGAAAAAAAGCTAAGTCTTGCGGAAATCGCTTATGCGGTAGGATTCGCCAGTCAAGGGCATCTCAACTATCACTTCAAGCGCATAGTCGGGATGACTCCCACGGCATTTTTGCGGCATGGATAGCAAGAACTTGGAAAAATAGCGCAAGAACTTGGAACACCTCATCGGTTGCAGCATAAATAGCAAGAACTTGGAAAAATAGCGCAAGAACTTGGAATACATTATGGGTGGCAGCAACTTATGTTTGATATAGCACCAATTGGGGTGAAAACAATCATCTTAAAGGAGACATTCAGACATGAATGATACCGTGACTATTTCTAAAGCCTCTTTCGTTAAATTAATGGATTTAATTTTTCGATCGAATTCCAATTCTGGTCTTCAACCAAATCCTGATGATGGTGGCGATCCGAACAACCCATTTGGCCCCTTCGGACCGGGCGGTCCAGTAATTCGCGATTTGATAGCTGCGGGTTTGCTGAATCCTGGAGTCATCCGGCTAAGGCCACCCCCTCAGCCTTATCGCTCTGTGCTAGATGCTCGTGAAGTTATCGATCGAGCCTTTTCTCAATATCAGTTTGCTGAAATGTTAGGGGATGGTGATCGATCCGAAAAAATCATTTCAGCTACTCGCTCTCAGATTCAAGAGTTCGTTGATGAATACTGCGGAAATGGCCGACCAAAATGGCCTCGACCTCGGAGATTAGATGCTGTTGAATTGCAGCCGATCGATCTAATAGTTGCCGGAGTGCAGTTTCAAAAAATGGCAGATTTGGCTGTGGATAATCCACTCAGTGAAGATTTAGCAGCCGCCGCCGATAAGCTGTTCGAGGTTGGTTTGAAGGGTTTGGGACAATGAGATAAAAATTTGACTTTTGTACGAGTCCAGCGAAGGCGATCGAACTTCGTTAATCCTTCATTTTCTAAGCAAATAGCCCGAGATGAAGAATGTACGAACTATGAATCATCAAAGGCCAAAACAAGCAAATATTGCTGTCGGTAAACTCGATCGAAAGTCAATTCTCATGGCATCTAGTTCTATTTTCTACGCAAACTAATTCATGAGGTTTATATGCCAGAAAGTCCAACTACAGGTAGTGTTGTAAATACCAACCAAGTTATCGGTAATATATCTTCAAGTGTAATTGCAATTACTTTCTCAGAACGTGCGATCCAGAGAAAGTATGACACTTTTGGCGGAGCTTCTTTCTTTGGCGATATCGAGCGAAAAGAACGTAGAGCTTGGTATTTCAAATCGGGTGCTTGTATCTGCTACAACACTCAAATGCGTGACGCATTTGAAATTCACGGAGATATCTATCGCAAATGGTTAGAACTGGGCGGTTTGCGTTGGGGAGTTCCTTCGACTGATGAACTAACGACATCACGAGGTGATGGTCGCTTCAATTTCTTTAACAACGGTTCGGCTTCCATTCACTGGACTCCCAGAACAGGTGCCCGTGCGGTTTGGGGAGATATTTTACAGAAATGGGCACAACTCAATTGGGAAAATGGGCCTCTGGGCTATCCAGTGACTGATGAGACTGTGACCCCTGACGGTATCGGACGCTTCAACCATTTTGAGAACGGCGGATCGATCTATTGGACTCCTGATACAGGGGCTCATGCCGTGTGGGGTGACATCCGCAAGCGCTGGGAGAGTTTGGGGTGGGAGCGTTCTTATCTCGGCTATCCAACCAGCGACGAAGCAGATTTTTCCGAAGGAGGACGAGCCAATACATTCCAAAATGGTGGCATCTATTGGTGGTCGGATACTGGTGCGATCGACCTGCGGGATGTAGTCGTTCATTATACTGGGCTGCATTGTTTCGGTGAGACTGACTGGGATCAAGCCTCGAACTCAGATGAACCTTATGTAATCTTGAGCATTTCAACGCCTGAACGTTCTGCAACTCTCATCAGCCGGATTTATGAAGATGTAGATGGGGGCGAAGCCCGTCCTGACCTGATTGAGCTATATCGCGGGAAACCATACGGTATCAATTTGAGTGCTGTAATGATGGAGAACGATTTCGGCGATCCGAATGTCTATCGTGCTGACATCGAAAAGGCTGTTAATGGTGTGCATACAGCAGGAACGCTTGCATTAGGTCTAATTCCGGTTGTCGGTCCAGTTATTGCTGCTATAGCAGGACCGGGACTTGGGTCACTGATGCCCGCGATTGCAGGGGCAATCAATGATTTGTTTGACTTCGGAGATGACCGTATCGGTGGGGCAACTGTAACTCTTTCTGCCAAGCAAATGGTTCTTTTAGCTGCCCGCACTAATAATTCAACATTCAAGGGTATTGGGTTCAAAGCTGAAACTCCTCTCATTACTGGTCTTGGAGCTAGCTACAAGGTCTATTTTGGAATAGTTCCAGCTTAGAAATTGTAAGTACCAAGTAGGAAGTTTGTTGGCATTCACGTTGCATGGCAGGTTGCTTGATTTTTGCAATTCTGTCATGCAGCCCAGTAAAGGAGATTTGCGCTCCTAAAAACGAGGTTCATAATATGAAGTACAACCCCATTATGACTGCAATAAAAAGTTTGCTGTCTGCGAGTTCCTGCAGCATTGCTTTATGCTTTACTATTTCCAGCCCGGTTGTTGCCAGCCAAGCCGTCGGTTGGTGGGGTGGCAATTGGAATTGCAATATTGACGGCCGATCGGCCCTGATGAAATGGATTGTGGTTGACGATAGCCAAACAACTTGCAATGGCGATATTTGCAGCACCAGTTCCGGAGTGCGCTGGCAGGGCAGCTTTTCCGACAACGGCTCGCGCTGGGTGCCGCTGACAAATCCCCGCCAGGCCGATGGAGGCGGATTGTACTTCCGCCATGCTGATGGCAATCAATGGTATTTACCCAAGCCTACAGGGAATAGAACTACGGGCTGGACTACTTGGAATGGTAAGCGCTATCCGCTATCGTGCTGGCGATAATATTGCCTGAATATACCTGTTATTAATAGGAATCGATCGTGTCAAATATTCCAATGACCGCTAGAGAATTTTTAGCGACTTAGCATAGTAAGTAAGGAATATCCCTTATCGGTACTCCGATGAGTGGCGGGTTATTGACTTAATTGGAAGTGCTTTGTACTGGTAGGTGTATTTCACAGCTTGTTATCGACCAGTATTATGAATTTGGCAGAATATTTGATATTTCTTCTGCCAAATGCCTGATACTCGATCTTGACGATCGGCTTAAAACTCAAAAACAGGCCAATCCGGTTGTCGCACGTAGCTAGTCATGTCGTCAAACTTCCGGAGTTCGGCTCGGTGGACGCACAGATCCTGGGGCGTGTCGAGCCATTGGTCGTTTAACTCAGCCATCAGAGTGCACATACGAGTACGGTCAAGGTTCGGCCCGGTGTCCCCAAAATAAGCCAGAGTAATGTGTGCCGTAAAATGATATTGCTGTTCAATTCCCAAGGCAATTAAATCGGGATTTTGATAGATCGATCGGCGAAACTCCAGAATTTGCTTGTAAGAGTTTTCGTCCGTCGGTGCCAAACAGACACCTACAGCCCTAGTCATCACCATCAACCCCAGCACCGTCCAGCGTATGGTAGGGCCGCCCGCTAGGGGTTTGCAGGCGGCAAAACCATCTTTCATGCGATCGCGCAGTTGTCCCTCAAATTCTGGATTTTTCTCAGAGGCATCTCGAAAAGCGCTGCTCCAAATCAGATCGGCCACGGTTAAATGGAAGCTATCAGGAGGCAGTGCTACGATCGCACCGTCCGCGATTTCCTGCAATAGCCTTTGTTGGACAGAGTTTAAATTACTATATAGTGCAGTATTCTCTGCATCTTCCCCCGCAGGTGGCGTAATCACCGAATAACCCGGAAAAGGTACAGGAGTTCTGTGACCGGCTTCATCAGGCTTAAATTTTGGAGATTCCTGAATGTGTTCCACCTGGGACTTGTAGGAGTCCAGCAGCGTCATTCGCGCCACCCGATTTACGTAAGCTTGATAAGTATCATCCAATCTTGATTTCCTCGCGGTGAAATACTCCCACACCAAATTTTATATTATGCTGCGGGCTTCCAACAGTCTGATTCAGGATATGTTGGACTTGGGGAGCGTGCAAATCTGATTTTTTGGGCTGCTGAGCTTTAAATATGCCAATTTACCTGTTTTGGGGCGAAGACGACTTTGCGATCGCGCAAGCAGTCACAAGTTTGCGCTCCTCTGTCCTCGACCCCAACTGGGCTAGTTTTAACTATGACAAGATTATTGCCGATCGACCTGACGCTGTGGTCGAAGGACTCGATCGAGCTTTAACACCGCCCTTCGGCACCGGCAGCCGTTTTGTCTGGCTGGCAAATACGACTGTAACGCAGCAGTGCTCTGCGGAACTTTTAGCCCAATTGGAACGGACGCTGCCAGTAATTTCCCCTAGTACCGTGTTGCTGCTGACATCGGTCAAAAAACCCGACAGCCGGCTCAAATCTACTAAGTTAATCGCCAAGTCCGCCGAATTTCGAGAATTTTCACCGATTCCGCCTTGGAATGAAAAAGAATTAGCCCAGCGAGTGCGCCAAGTTGCCGCCGAAATGAATGTTAAATTGACCGCCACCGCGATCGAACTTTTGGCCGAATCCATCGGTAGCGATACCCGCCAACTATACAGCGAACTCGAAAAATTGCTGCTGTTTGCGGGCAACCGCAGCCAACCTATCAACCCCGATGAAGTCGCGGCCCTAGTGCACTGTCACGCCCAGAATACCTTCCAGCTAGCCGATGCGATTCGCCAGGGCAATACCTCCGGTGCTTTGGAGTTATTGGCGGGCTTAACGGCCCGGAGCGAGCCTGGTTTGAGGATTGTGGCGGGCTTGACTGGTAAGTTTCGGATTTGGCTGTGGGTGAAGGCGATGATCCAAGCGGGCGATCGGGATGATAAAATTGCTCAGGCTCTAGACCTCGGCAATCCGAAACGAGTATACTATTTTCGCCAAGAAGTCAAGAACGCCAGCTTAGAAAAACTGCAAAAAAGTTTGCCTTTGCTGCTAGAGTTAGAAGCTTCTTTAAAGCGGGGCCGGGAAGAAGTCTCAACCCTGCAAACCAAAGTTATAGAACTTTCTAGCTTGTTTCGGTGATGAGAGTAATTACTAGAACCACAAAAACAAAGACATTTCCCGAATAAGCAGTACATCTGCCCCATATGTTATAATTGGCATCTCTCGAATTCTGAATCTCAATCAGCGTGTACACTGCCCTCAAGACCAAGTTAAAACTCACGGATGCCGCCTCTGTGTTAATGGCAAAACACGCAGGTATTGCACGGTTTACTTATAACTGGGGACTGGCGACATGGATCGCACTATATTCTGAAGGATTGAAGCCCAATGCTTTAGTCTTGAAGAAGTTTTTTAACAATCACGTGAAACCAGTCTATCCTTGGATGAAAGAACCGGGGATTTGCCAAAAAGTAACTCAGTACGCCTTCGAGCATCTGGGTCGAGCATTTGGTAACTTTTTTTCGGGTAAAACAGGTTATCCCAAATTTAAGAAAAAGGGTCAGCACGAGAGTTTTACCATTGATGCTAGTGGCAAACCGATAGCTGTGGGCGGCACTCGATTGAAATTACCCACCATCGGCTGGGTATCAACTTATGAAGGCTTGCCCCACGTCACCACCAAAAAAATTACCATCTCTCAAGCAGCCGGCAACTGGTACATCAGCTTCACCTATGAAATCGAGCCGGAATTTACGGCTAAATCTCGCGACTTTGTAGGTGTAGATTTGGGAGTAAAACAGTTAGCTACCCTGTCGAATGGCTTAGTAATTGCCAATCCCCAGGCTTTGAGAAAAGCACGTCAACTCCTATCACGATTGCAGCGCCAGTTACAGCGCAAACAGAAAGGTAGCAAACGATATGGGCGACAAAAGTTAAGATTAGCAGCAGCTCATCAACGAGTCAAAAACATCAGACAAGATGCCACTCACAAAGCTACAAGTTATATATGCAAAAACCACGCAGTTGTAGCCATTGAGAATTTAAATGTATCCGGGATGATGGCAAATCATAAACTGGCGGGTGCTGTTGCGGACTCGAATTTTTATGAGCTTCGGCGACAAATTGAGTATAAAGCACAGCGCTATGGTTCGAGTGTAGTTTTGGTCGATCGGTGGTATCCATCGACTCAATTATGTTCTGGTTGCGGGGGACAACAGCCGATGTCTCTTGGCGATAGAGTCTATGAGTGTTCTGCTTGTGGATTTCAAGCAGACAGAGATTTCAATGCTGCACTTAATTTAGAACTATATGCTCGGAGGGCTAAGCCGAGCCTGGACACAGAGGGCTAATTGCGCCGTCGCTCCCCGTTGAAGTGTCAACTAATGTCCGGCATTGTCGGGGTTTTAGATAGCAGACAGCCCAGCAGGAGCGGGGCACGACTGTAAATTTTTACAACAAATTGTGCGATCGGATATATCCTTGATGTGCGATCGCGCGCAAAAAGCTCAATAGCTACGAGAAATACTCTGAGAATGCCACAGTAGAAGTTAATGTGGTAAATAAATATTGTCCGCCGCCGAACGCCGATCGATTAATATTATTTGCCGGCTCTCCACCCCCCCCAAAAAAAAGAGCGCTACCCATGACACAACAGAACCTGCGGGAACTTCTGAAGCAGGGCGATCCACAAGCGATCGCATCTAGCATCAACCGTACACTCAAACCCAAAGGCATCAACGCCGATGTGACGCGGGACAACGGCTGCCTCCACATAACTCTGGAGTCAGGCAAAGTACCGAGTCAAATGGCATTGGTGGATTTCATCCGCAGCGGGATGACGAATTTGGGAGTCGAATCAATTCACACTGTCAAAGTTTACGGGCGCCGCACAGGTGACGGATCCCCTGCGTGGGAAGATGAAATAGATCTGATGCCCGAAGATCCAATGCTTTATGGCTCGGATACTGGAATGCCTGACGACTCTGTAGGTTTAGATGATGACGAACCCGATGGCCAAGACTATTATCAAGAGGGACAATTCGATCCTGATGACGGCGAGGAAGACGACGAAGACGAAGACGAAGACGAAGATGTAGCTCCGCCTCCGAAAAAAAAATTCCCCAAATGGGCAATACCTGTCGGTATCTTAGTGCCTCTGGGGGCGATCGCAGCGCTTTACTTGACTGGAAATTTCCCTTTCGGCGGCGGCTCGAACCCAGAACCTAGCGCCCCCGAAGCAGCTTCGCCCTCTCCCAAAAAAGCCTCATCTCCTGCGTCTAAAGCCGCATCTCCATCTCCTAGCGCATCTGGGGAGGCCCCACAGGCAGCATCTCCTGCACCAAAAGCCGCTCCCACTACTGCTGCTGCGCCCGCGAGCCCGGTTCCCACACCTCCAGCGCCCACAGCAGCACCGGCATCTCCTGCGCCCAAGGCAGCATCTCCTGCACCCAAGGCAGCATCTCCTGCACCAAAAGCCGCCGCGCCTAAGCCAGACTCTTGGAGGGAAGGCGTTAACAACGCTCAGAAGGCGGCAATTTTGGCCCAGACGGCTCAATCTCAAACAGAGTGGGTTGCGGTAGCAAGCGAGTGGCAGAAAGCAGTTCAGCTTATGAGATCCGTGCCGTCAACTAGCCCCAACCATTCAAAGGCTCAGCAAAAAGCGGCCGAGTATCAAGCCAATCTGATTGTTGCCAACCGCAGGGCGGCGGCAGCGCCTTAAGAGTTTTGAGTTTTGAGTTTGATACTCGGTGTGCTAAAAAGTCAAAAGTTAAAAGTTGAAAGTAAAAAATCTTATTTTTACTGAAAGCTTTATTACTTTTGACTTTTTTAAATTTTACTCAATGCTGGACGCATGAGAGGTCAAAAACCAGATTTTTGGTATCAAAATACTTGTTAGGATCGCTCCTGTAAATAATTTACACATATTTGTGGGATGGGCGTCCCGCCCGTCTCTAAAGGACGGGCGGGACGCCCATCCCACAAGAACAATAAATTGTAAGTTATTTAATTCTCATTCCTTAATAGACGTAGGGTGCGGATCCACGAATAATTCTCGCCCTCAACTAGGCTGCCAGTGAGCGACGCACCCTACTATAAGCAACAGTAGCCGTAGGGTGCGTCGCTCTGCGAGAAATCCCTCAACAAAAATCGACAATCGAGCTCGCGACGCACCCTATTACTAAAGTCGCGTGCAAGTCCTAATATCATGGTTTCGTGACAAAAAACTGGGCGGGATAGTTCAGTGAAAATATTGAGTTAGCCGATCGCGCTGTTCTGCCTTAAGTATATTTTACATCATTATTATAAATATTTCATGAATTAACAGTTAAAATTCTGCGATTCTGCGGAATAAGCATCAATTAAATTAACAAGTTTATACAGATTTATTTGCCTGTTTAATTGCTGTTACTGAGGCAACAAATTCAATTAATATTTCTGAAAGCTTTAGGTGATTTCCTCAAGCAAAATTTTGTTGTAGTCTTGCTAGTAAATACAGCTTGCTTGCTCTAAATTCCGAATAATAATAGGGAGTCACTGGCAAAGTTAAGTACCACAGACTCTCAACGAGTTTCTGTATTGCGATCGACCAAGCTGTAACTTATGGTAAAGTTTTGTAACAATATCCGCTCGGGCTGCATAAAAGTTGCCGATCGAGACTGATAGATAAATAGAAGTTACGACGGTTCAACATCAGGGGGTGTGGGGAGGTGATAGTTGATGATTTTCTTTGAGGGCGATCGACCTTCACGGTTTTATGTAAAGTTTTGTAACAAAAACGGATAAGTCTGCATAAAAGTTAGGCTTTAACCCCGATAGGTTAGTAGGGGCGAAGCATTCGGGCGATAAATTACCGCGAAAAACCAAGGTTTTGTATCGGAATGCTTCGCCCTCCCAGGGCTTGAAAACATACTCTAGCACGATCGCAATCACGATCGAAATTGTGAACAATCTCCTAGTTTCTCTTACTATTCCATTTCAAACTACATAATCGAGGAAAGTAATATGCCAAATTCATCTGTCAATCATGCAACCAAAACAGTCATAAAAAGTGGAAATTTATCAATAAACTCTTTATTGGCTGGAAAGCAATGGGCTTCTCCAAACAATATAAATTTGCCGCCTAATAATATTACTTACAGTTTTGTAACTCCGGCATCAGCCCAACTTTATGATGGAGAATTTATCAATTTAGGCAATTCGGGAAAAATCACTCCTTTGTTACCAGATATCCAAGATTTTATTACAAATATTCTTGCTAATATTAGTTCTTATGTTTCCATAAAATTTGTGAACGAACCCGAAATAGTTAGAAAAGATGATTGGAATAATCCTATAGAAACTACTAACTATGGAACCCTCCGCTTTATGTCAAGAAGTCCTATGAAAGAGTGGGCATTAGGGGTATTTCCAGGAGACCAGCCAGAAAGCGATCTACCTCAAGGTTTTCACATTAATGGTGATGTATTTTTTGACACAAAGCAACTTGATTTGTCAAAAGGGTATGGCAGTTTGGGATATTCAGCAATAATCCATGAAATAGGTCATGCTTTAGGATTAAAACATCCATTTGAGGGGGATTATAAATTAGCTGGTTCTGAAGAAAATAACAGCTATACAGTAATGACATATAACTTTCAGCCTAATAATTGGAAATATTTCGGTCCTCAAGCTTCATATACTGGTTTTCATGCTGTGTCGCTGATGCCCTATGATATTTTGGCATTACAATATATGTATGGAGCACGAGCTAACAATCCGCAAGATTATTACCCATTTTATAGCATACCCAAGGTCAAAAAGACTTTGTGGGATACCAAAGGCATAGACACATTAGATTTTTCTGATCTTGTCTCTAATGGCAAAACAGAAATGAAAACTATTGCATGGGAGTACAAAGGGGAATACAATTTTATCCCTCCTAATTCAAAGGATCTTTTTGGTTTAGACTATGTTTTCAATATGAATTCTGGGGGTTTTCTGACTGAAGCATCTGCCTACAATGGAGCTACATATTATGCCTTTAAGACGGATAATAAACAATACAAAACTCATGCTTATGGTATTGCACTTGCTTACAATCCAATTATTCCCTACGGGCCTGGTATTCCCACAGTTGATGCTACTATCGAGAACCTAAGAGGTTCACAGGGAAATGACTTCATTATTGGGAATCAAGCAGCAAATGTGGTATATGGCAACAAAGGTCGTGATCTTATAGCTGGAGGAAAAGATAACGACATTATTTATGGCGGTCAAGATAATGATAGATTGTATGGTGGCGGAGTTTTCAAGGACTTCCAACAGGGAGATAAAATTATTCAAAATTCTCCCACAACTTCTAGTACAAATTCTCTCTCAAGTGCTTTCCTTAGCTCCGTTGATGATAATAGCCTAGATAACAACATCCCTGTTGATACTACACTCAATGACAACGCTGATGATTCATTGACGATCGAATTTGATTCGAGTTTACCGGATGGTAATGATAGCCTTCATGGTGATAGTGGTAACGATCGAGTGGATGGCGGGAATGGCAATGACTATCTATATGGCGATGCAGATAATGACACTCTGTTAGGTGGCATTGGTTCAGATAATCTCAATGGTGGCAATGACCAAGATCAACTTTTTGGTCAAGAGGATGCTGATATTTTGAATGGGGATGCAGGTAATGACTTCCTCTATGGTGGCAAAGACAATGACTTTCTATCTGGTGGAGATGATGCTGACGAACTCTACGGCGAACTAGGGAATGATGTAATCAACGGAGATGCAGGTAATGACAACCTCTACGGCGCTGAAGGAACAGACATCCTCAACGGTGGCAATGATAATGACTTCCTGAGTGGTGGACTCGACAACGACACCCTCAATGGAGACAGTGGTAACGACATTGCCTATGGCGAACAGGGAAACGACATCCTCAACGGCGGCGACAACAGCGACTCCCTCAATGGCGGTGAAGGGTCTGACCTATTAAACGGAGATGCAGGTAATGACTTCCTCTACGGAGGAAAAGATAACGACATCCTCAATGGCGGCCAAGATGCCGATGAACTCTACGGTCAAGAAGGCGACGATCGACTCGCAGGCAATAGCGGAAATGATATCCTCTCAGGAGGCAATGGCCAAGACTTACTCAACGGTAATGAAGACGACGACCTTCTCAACGGCAATGACGGTCAAGACACCCTCAACGGAGATGCAGGCAACGATCGACTCAACGGCGACTCCGGCAACGACTCACTACTCGGTCAACTCGGTCAAGACACCCTCAGCGGCGGTGCAGACAACGACACCCTTTCCGGCAACGAAGACAACGACCTCCTGCAAGGCGACAGCGGAAACGACCTCCTGCACGGCGACACAGGCAACGACTCCCTCAACGGCGGCGACGGCACCGACAACCTCTACGGCGACGACGGCGAAGACCAACTCGCCGGCAATGCAGGCAACGACTCGCTTTACGGCGGCGAAGGTGCAGACCAACTCAACGGCAACGAAGACAACGACCTCCTAGAAGGCGGCAACGGTAACGACCTCCTCAACGGTGACGCAGGAAACGATCGCCTGTTCGGTCAAATCGGACAAGACATCCTCAACGGCGGCGACGGCACAGACCAACTCTTCGGCAACGAAGACAAGGACATCCTCAACGGCAACACCGGCGACGACTTCCTCTACGGCGGTACCGAAAACGACGTTCTCAACGGCAACGACGGTGCCGACAAACTCTACGGCGAACAAGGAGAAGACCTCCTGCACGGCGACGCAGGCAATGACTCCCTCAGCGGCGGCGATGACAAAGACCTCCTCTACGGCGACGGCGACAACGACGTAATGACCGGCGACAACGGCAGCGATACCCTCTACGGCGGTAGCGGCAACGACGAAATGAGCGGTGGCGAAGACAAAGACACCCTCTACGGCGAAGATGGGAACGACAAATTAGCAGGAGACAACGCCGAAGACCTCCTCTACGGCGGCAGCGGCACCGACAGCCTCAGCGGCGGCAACAGCGCTGACCTCCTGTACGGCGACAGCGACAGCGACGTAATGGCCGGCGATGCCGACAGCGACACCCTCTACGGCGGCAGTGGCGATGACCAAATGAGCGGTGGAGATGCGATCGACCTCCTCTACGGCGAAACAGGCAAAGACACCCTGCACGGCGATGCAGGCGACGACAGCTTATTTGGCGGCGAAGATAACGATCGCCTCTACGGAGACAGCGGCAACGATTTTCTAGTCGGCGGCCCCGGTGCAGACTTCCAAGACGGCGGCACGGGAGACGACACCGTTTCCTACTTCGACTCAAAATCACCCATCTACGTCCACCTGCAACCAGGCCGAGGCGTCGGAGGCGATGCCGAAGGCGACAGAATCGAAAACGTAGAAAACCTCGAAGGTTCCAACTACAACGACACCCTCATCGGCGACAACGGCCCCAACGTCATCAGCGGTTTGGGCGGCAACGACATCCTCGATGGCAAAGTCGGCAATGACTCCCTCCTCGGCGGCGACGGCGACGACGAAATGGACGGCCGCGAAGGCGACGACTGGATGAAAGGCGGCAACGGCAAAGACACTCTGTTGGGACGTTCCGGCGACGACAACATGGACGGCGGCGGAGACGACGACATCCTCGAAGGCAGTTCCGGCAACGACACCCTCGACGGCGGTTCCGGCTTCGACCTCATCTACGGCGGTGCCGGCAACGACACTCTCTTAGGTAGCGAAGATGGTGACACTCTCTACGGAGATGTCGGCGATGATTCCATCCTCGGCGGCAACGGCAACGATGTAATCTTCGGCGAAGTCGGCAACGATAACCTGTATGGCGGTGACGGCCAAGATACCTTCATGCTTTCTCCGGGGGAAGGAGTAGATATTATCTGGGATTTCGCGATCGGGCAAGATAATCTAGGTGTAACAAAAGGACTCAGGAATGACGAGCTAGAGTTTACCGCAGGCAGCGGCGAGAATGCCAAAGATACCTTAGTGTGGCGCGGCAAAGGCAACAATAATCAACTTTTAGCCATCCTCAAAAACGTCCAATTCAACATCCCCAGCGCGACACTCACCCCGGAACCCACTCCTGGGGGGGCGGGCACGGGGGCACCGCTCCTACAGACGCCAGCGCCAGCGCCGACACCCGCGCCGACTCCTGGAGTTACTCCCACACCCGCACCAGCACCTACTCCTGGAATTACTCCCACGCCAGCGCCCACTCCTGCCAACACTCCGACGCCAGCGCCAGCGCCGACACCAGCACCTACTCCTGGAATTACTCCCACACCCGCGCCAGCGCCGACTCCTGGAATTACTCCCACACCCGCGCCAGCGCCGACTCCTGGAATTACTCCCACACCAGCGCCGACTCCGGCAAACACTCCCACTCCCGCACCAGCGCCGACTCCTGGAATTACTCCCACACCCGCACCCGTGCCGACTCCTGGAATTACTCCCGCACCAGCGCCGACTCCGGCAAACACTCCCACTCCCGCACCAGCGCCGACTCCGGCAAACACTCCCACTCCCGCACCAGCGCCGACTCCGGCAAACACTCCCACTCCCGCACCAGCGCCAATTCCTGGTACTACTCCCACTCCCGCACCAGCGCCAGCGCCAATTCCTGGTACTACTCCCACTCCCGCACCCGCACCCGTTCCTGGCGTGTTTCTGATAGGCAAATCGGCTAACGATACACTTAGCGGTGGAGCCGGCAATGATACCTTACAAGGAGTGTCGGGCAATGACACCCTGCTTGGCGGTGCAGGCGATGACTTGCTAAATTCAGACACTGGTAGAGATTACCTCGACGGTGAAGCAGGCAATGATTTTCTTGACGGCGGGGCGAACGAAGACACCATGCTTGGGGGTGACGGTACTGACACTCTCATCGGTCAAAACGGCGATGATTCCCTGTTTGGTGGTGAAGGTACTGACTGGTTAGACGGCGGGGCTAACAAGGACACCCTCACGGGCGGGATGGGTGACGACACCCTCACGGGCGGAAGCGGCCAAGACCTATTTGTTTTTGGTTCTGGAAACGGAGTTGATACTTTGCTTGACTTTTCTGCCAAAGGTGGCAATAAAGATATTTTGGGTTTAACGGGCGGTTTGACATTTGCTCAGCTCTCCATTGTCCCTGATTCTAATTTTGCTAATACCATCATTAAGGTAACTGCTACTAATGAAGTTTTAGCTACTTTGATAGGAGTGCAAGCTCCTTCTCTCAACAGCTCTCATTTTCTAGCTATTTAGTCACAAATATCGCCAAGTCCACAGAGCTTGAAAGTAGCGAGTAAAAAGCTCGATCGCTGAAAGTATAAATTTGTTATAAAATAGCAAGTTTATACTTTCAGTTTTTGTTTTAAGGGCAGAGGTATTATACCAAATCCGGGTTACTCACCCCCGCCCGTGATGGTAGGGTGCGGATCCATGACAATCTTTGTTCATCGCCAGAATCTTCTCTTCTTCGACGCACCCTACAGATTATAAATGGGGTAACTTTCCCGAACTTGGTATTACTTGGAAGTAGCTGGCAGATTTTATAGCGGTTCTCAGAAATATGAGGTACTATCGGGCTCCGTGGCCTCCGTGGCCTCCGTGGCCTCCGCGGGCATATCTCACCACGCGATCGAACCGCTATATACTAGGAGCATTTTCGGTCAAGCAAGTGATAAAGTCACTAAAATTGTCAGAAAAAACTGATTCTATTTGAGACTTTTTTCTTGCCAAAGCTGGTTCCAAAATGCTATAATAAAAATGTCTCCGGTGTCGAAGTTATAGCGGTTAAAAAAAAGAATGTAACTGTAGGCGCGTGCTCTAAACCCTGATAGTCCTAAGTCATTCCCAATTATAACCCACATTCCGCAGATATTCGATCGGATTTAATTTCAAAAGAATTCAGAATTCTCAAAACCTCAAATAATTGCTCTGCAATCATTTGAGGCTT
>NZ_JAEQCI010000125.1:0-17916 GCF_020738565.1 Microcoleus sp. PH2017_12_PCY_D_A
GTTTGTGCATCATTACAATGCTAATTTACAACTCTAAATGCCTACTTTTCTTTGACGTGAGTTTTATTCTCTCGATCCTTTCCTTCAGGGCACTACCCAAAATTTCCCTTGCAGCTTCGGGATTTAAGCCCTCTAGTGGCAGCGAATGAATTACAGGAGATAAATTTTCTAGTAGGGAAATTTCTCTCAATTTTTCTTGGGAAATCAGCAATAAACAGCTTTGATGCTGTGCTTCGCCTATTTTTCTAAACAATACTCCATATTCTTCATATCCCTGGTTGTAACGCCCTAATATATCGCCTCCGCGCACAATTGTTTCTGTATCGTCAAGTACCAAAAGGCAGCGGTATTCGTGCAAAAGTTCAATTAGTTTTGAGATTTTTGCATCTGTGTTTTTCGGTAAATCAGTTTCCTGTAAGTCGAATAAGGATGCGAACCAATCGGAGAGAAGATTCTCTAGAGGTGGGGCATTTCGCAGACTGCGCCAAATCAAAAATTGAAAGATTTTCTCATTCTGGTGAGAAAATTTGACTGCCAAAGCAGTTTTGCCAATTCCTCCCATGCCGAATAGTGCCACCAAGCGGCTGGTATCGTGAATAATCCACTGTTGTAGGGTTTCCAGTTCTTTGGTGCGACCGTAAAACGCGGAAGTATCGGGCGCATCGCCCCAATCCTGACGCGATCGGGCGATCGCCCCTGCCGGATTTTCCACATTTGTATGAGAAATATGTTCTTGGTAGCGGGCGAGGAGTAGCTGTTGCAGTTGAGCCATCTTCACCGGGCCGCGGCCTGGAATCTGAAATTTGTGGTAAATCTCGCTGAGTCGCTTGCGGATAGCATCTTCGCTAGTGTTGAGGGAAATTGCGATCGCGGGGATTTGTTGGCCGTTGACAGCCAGAGATAAAGCCTTGAGTTCGCTTTTAGACAAGCCCCGTTCAGCGGCTAAGTGTTCGAGGAAATCTTGGGGAATCACAGTCAAATGCTCGCACTGAAACAATCTGAGACTATTTTAGCTCATGCCCGTGAGGGGTGCTGTGAAGTTAAGTTGCTGTTAAAGCGTCAACTGTTGGATCGATGACAGCTTCAAGGAGACAATACGGGGAAGGGGCAAATCTCGACCGACAGTCTGGAACCCTTGTCTGTTATGGATTAGACTTTCGGTTCGCCACTGTTTGCACACTTTTGTGTGCTAAAAATCAAAATTTTTTCCGAAATCTCTTGACAAAGCCGCCCAACTAGATGTTACAAATTATCTATGTGAGTCACTTAAGTGATTTCGAGTAAGTGTACTGAACTTGAAAGCTAAGCGAAACAAGAGGTTTGCAGCTTTTAGTATGTCTGCATGGGTGAATCTACTATCTAACGGTTGGTATTTCGATCGACTACAGTCATCTTCAAGGAGTAAATCATGGAACCCGTAACAGCGATAGCTATAGCCAGTCCGATCGTAAGTGTGATTGCTAATAAAGCTTTAGAAAAAGGCGGAGAAAAATTAGGGGAAAGCGCTTACAAGAAAATCAATCAAATGATAACTGTTGTCCGCGATAAGTTAAGTGAAATTCGCAGGGAAGGCATACTGATAGACGTAGAAGCAAAGCCAACCGAAGAGAATCAATCAGAATTGAAAACAACAATCGAGAAACAAATGACAAAGGATGCTGATTTCGATAAGAAGCTGAGAGAATTTGTGGAGCAGCTTAAGTCAGAAGGGGTAATTCCTAGGGACTCTAAAAATGGAGATCAGTACATTAACACCTTTAATGACAAAGTTGATCGTTCAACTTTTGGACCTAATTCCACAATTACAAACAACTGATGTAGGAATTATGCAAGAACAGCTTGACAACGCTCTACACAATAGTAAGGTGCGCAATGCGCACCCTACAAATAGGATTTATGCGTGAATGCTGAAAAAGAGAGACTAATCTGATTGCAGTAAAAACAGCTTGACAACATTCAACACAATAGTAAGGTGCTTGACAACATTCAACACAATAGTAAGGTGCGCATTGCGCACCCTACAAATAGAATTTATGCGTGAATGCTGAAAAAGAGAGACTAATCTGATTGCAATTTTCTGGAGAAATCAGCCATGAATAATAACAATTTTCATAATTCATTTCATAACTCAGTTTATGGCTCTGCTTTTGGTCCTAATTCACAGGTACACAATCATTATGGCGAACTGGAATTTAGTGAAATAACCCTTGAAGAATTAAAGTCGCGGTTTAAAGAAACCACGGAGATTCAACCTGACCTCTTTAGGCAATTTAGTAGAATTTTAGAACAGAGGTTGCTGCTGTTAGGTGGCATTTTGGGTGTTGTGTTGATAAACACGAGCTAGCTTTACAATTGGCTTTTGAACTTGCAAGCGATCGAGGAAGATTAACTACTAACTCTCAGATAGTTAATTTAACTGTTAAGCTGTGGAACCGCAGATATCCCCAGCAATTGATTGATATTGATGCAGCACTAAAAAACACAAAATCTCCCACGATTTTTGTTTTAAAAGATGTCGCACCTAAAAATATCACACTTATTAATTGGTCTCAAATTTGTAAAACCGCTCAACTCAACAATCATTATGTTTTAGTTAGTACCGATGTCAGCTTCTCTTGTTGGAATTTGGGTTCGGAAGCCCGAAAAGTTTTTCCTGAAATGAAGATAGAAGATATTTACACAGACCAATTTTTGCTTAAACAACTAAATGAGCAACTCAATGAAAACCTATCCAAGGAATTATTAAAGCATTCGCGCCTGAATCGGATGTCAATAGAATCAATAGCTCAACAATTGAAGACGACTAACAACATTTTTAGATTTATACAACTTTTCAGGAAAGAAGTAGAAAAAAGTTCTGAGGAAAATCAACTTATAGAAAACAATAAAAAAGCCGAGTCAGACCAAATAAAAATTCAGGAGCTGATTGAAATTTCCAAAAATGACGAACAGTTTATCAGAAAACTTTACTATAAAGTTCTTAACCCTCGCGAGCAACTGCTTGCATTAGGTTTGAGCTTCTTTAACGGTTGTTTTGAAGACCAACTTTTTGCAGCTCTTGAGCGAGTAGTTGAGGAAGTTTGGCAAAGACGAGATCCGGATTTACAGGCGATCGATTACTGCGATTTAGACCAGCTCCAAAATGATTATTTTCAGCTCGATCGAGATGATTTATATGAAACCAATCTTCGTAATTTTAAAGTTGTCAGAACTAAAGAATATAAAATTGACATTCGTTCTATTAAACTGATTTCTCTGGATAATCGTCAGATGCTGCTTCAAGTAGCGTGGGAAAGCCACCGCAGGCAAATTATCAGTGGGTTGGATGTATTGGTAAAGCTTGTTGAGGAGTCGGTACAAGAAAATTACTACGATCGAGCTAAATGGGAATTATACGGCAATTCAACACGACGCGAGAAACTGCGCCGTGCAATTAGCAAAACACTCAGCGATATTGGCTTAGTTTCAACGAGTGCGTTCAGTTCTGTAGAAGGTTGTTTGCTGCGACTAGCTATGAACGAAGATATGCAAGTACGAAATGTCGCTGCAAGTGCGATCGCTGGATGGTATAGCCGCGACGATCGACACGCTCCAAAACTATTTAGAATAGTGCAAAAATTCTATGACATAACTCTGGATAAAGAGCGGCAAGCAGAAAACAATGAAAATAATTATCCAAGAGTAACTAAAGAGAGTGATGCCCCAAACAATCGAAAGGGAGAAACAGAAAAAAAACAAAAGCCTCCGGAGAAATGGATGGGGATATCTGCCTGGATCAAAAGGAGTATTTTTGACTTCTTCAAAATTACCAAAGAAAGTGAGGAAACTGAGGAAAAAGAATATTACATCAAAAGCGAAGAGTTAGAACCACAAGATTATATTGGAGCCACTGTAGCAGTAGCAGTTGGTGACGCAATTTGGAATTCTGATGATGGTAATGACACGCTATTAGAAGAATTCGATCGATGGCTGGAAGAATTATCAGAGAGTAAACTGCGGTTAGTTCATTTATTTTTTGGCTACCATACTCTTTTTTGGGCTTTACCACTGCGTTTCAAAGAACTCCGAATACGTGAAATGCTCAAAAAAATCACACAGAGACACGGAGACTTGTTATTTGAAAAATTACCTTTCAGTTTAAACCACGCGATCGCCAGAAGCTTAGCCCATGCTTATGCTTGGCCAGAAAATCGCAATCAAGTTAAGACAATGCTGGATGAGTGGTACAAAGAAGTAGGAAATCGACCTAGTTTCATCAATAAAAGAAAGATTTCTGAGGCTGATGCGTTACTGAAGACTGTAGCGCTAACCTATGGATTAATTCAGTACGATGAAGCACAAGGTATGCTCACTCCAGAAACAGCATTTCAACGCTTAATTGCAATCATCAAACAAGAGGAGCATCCTGCTGTACGTGAAGCTGTTGTATTCGCAAGTTGCAATCTAACAGGTAGATATTTTGATAAAGTTGCATCTCATTTGCAGGATTTAGTCGCCAATCTCGACGATAAAGAATGTGACAAAATTGTTCAAACACTAACCGAAATGCACCTCGAACAGCGGGCTAGTCTGAAGCAAGGCGATCGAGAAATTAAAGTAAACGGCAGGTACTATCAAATTTGGAACAACTTAACACAACGTCCGCGAACTCCTGTAGAAATAGCAATGGATGGCTGGGCAAAAGCCGATCGCAAACCAGCAGCACAGGAGATTGCAATCCAAGCCTTAGTTTCTTTTGTTAAGGCTTTAGAAGAGCAAATATACGTTCAATAAAAAACAGGAGTCTTAGATATGCTGAAAAAAAGAAGTAGTTCTCAATGGTTGAATCCCTACATCAGTTTATTTGTACCTTGGCTCGTAACACTGAGGAAAGGAAGCGATCGCAAACTCTATCAAACCATTATTCGAGGTTTATTACCTGAAACATTAAACCAGCGAAAAATAGACACTGATGCTGTCAATTTTTTGCTGCTTCGTTGGGATCGCAGCGATTCAAAAAGCGACTTAAAAACTGTATCTGAACTATTAAATAGTGGAATTAAACTGGTAGATAGAGGTTGGTTAATAGGATTAGGTAGCGGTGCTGTACTAATCTTTGCAGGGTTTATAGCTATTAATATAAGCAATTCTGTACCTATCACCATCGATGCTCCGCAAACTCTCTCTTCTCCGGGCAATCCACTATCGCCATCACCGGATAACACTGGGATATTAGTGCTTCCCGGTGTCAATGTCAGCGATATGGACTCCCCCAACTTCAACACGGGACAACTAACAGTTAGCTTTACCGCTAATGGCACTCCTGACGATCGCCTTTCAATTCGCGATCGAGGCAAAAACCCCGGTGAAATTGGTGTTGATGGCAACAATATCACTTACGGGGGCATTGCGATCGGTAACTTCCAAGGAGGCGACGGCACTGCACCGCTGACAGTCACTTTTAACGATAAATCCACACCTGAAGCTGCCCAGGCTTTGATGCGCAGCATTCTTTATAAAAATATCTCAAATAGCCCTAATGTTGGCTCTCGCACGGTGCAGTTTCAGTTAAATGACGGTGGCGAGAACGGCACTAGCAAAGCGATCGCTCAAATCATCAATGTCATTGCTGAAAATCAAGATCCTGTCCTCACGGTTCCCAACAACAAAATCGTTAAAGAAAATGCCAATCTAATTATAAGTGGCATCAGCATCAGCGACTCAGACAGTCAAAATATTACTATGACTCTGGGTGTAACCAATGGCATACTCACCGTTAAAACCGATGTAGCTCAGGGATTGACAGCTAATGATATTATTGGCAACCAAACTAAAACAGTTACTCTGAAAGGAACTGTTAGCCAAATCAAAACCACTCTAGCTAACACTGCTGCCGTTACTTACCTAGGTAATCAAGACTTCAGCGGTAACGACTCCCTGACTGTGACTGCAAATGATGGCGGTAAAACTACCGCGGGAATCCCAAAGAAAAGCTTGGTATGGCCGCCTGATGCTCTCAAAAACAAGACGGATAAAAAGAGTTTGAACATTACTGTCACCCCACTCAATGCTCCTCCTGTTGTCACTGTTCCCGATCGCACAACAACTAAGGAAAATACCAACTTAACGATCGGTGGCATTAGCATCAGCGATCCAGATACTCAAAATCTTACGGTAACGATGAATGTTACCAACGGCATTCTAACTGTTCCAGCTAATGTAGTTCAAGGATTAACAGCTAGTAACATTAGCGGCAATAAAACTAAAACAGTTACGTTCAAAGGAACTATTGCCCAAATTAATGCTACCTTAGCTGATGCTGCTGCTGTCATATACCGAGGCAATAAAGACTTCAGCGGCAACGACTCCCTAAACATTACGGTTAACGACGGCGGCAAAAAACCTGAGAGCAAGACTATTAATATCACCGTTAACGCTCTGAATAAACCTCCTCAACTGACTGTCACCAACGTAGTAACTGTCGGACAAAATACCATTACTCAGACAGAAGCGGTAAATCTGATTAATACATATCTGCAAGCGAAGGCAAGAATTTTTGCTCCTCCCTTCGATCGCCAACTTGCGGACAGTCTTCTTACAGGTAAAGCTTATGAAGATAGGATCAGTAGTCCAGAAGGCGGTTCTGTTAATTATCTGCAACGAAACAATGCTTATTATCAATATGGATTACGACAGGCTAAATCTCTTGAAAAATTTTCCGTCGATGGCGAGTTGGTACAAATTGATGTCCACATATATGAAGAACTCACCTACTATGAATTGGGTAAGCCTCCGTCTCCACAAACAAATCAAAAGAACTACCGGGTTATATTACAACAGAAAAATGGTACTTGGAAAATAGCTGAACTCAAACCTCAAAATGCCGATGGGGAGTAATTTACGATCGGACTGAATTATGAAGTTTTTTAAGAAGTTATTACTTCAATTGCGTTTTGCTATACCTATAATCCTGATTGCGGCAGGAATTATACTCAATGGTTATGCTGCAATGCAGCTTATTAGTCGCCATTCAGCAAAACTATCTCCAACACCTTCTCCAACGATCGCCCAACCGTTAAAAACTACCCCATCTACCGCAGATTCAACTGCTGCTACCCAAGTTGTACCGCCCCAAGAGTTCGATCGATCGACAGCAAGCGAACCAAAGTTTGGGCATTTTCCTTATCCCGAAGGAGATTCTGGAAAAATGACAATTGTTGGTAGCTACGCTCAGCGAGAGTATCAAAGATTTGAGAAACTCGCTCCTGAAGCAGCATTGGCGCTGATGAAGCTCATCTATGCAGCGCGTGACGAAGGGATATGGATTGTCCCTGTATCGGGGTTTCGCAGTATTGTTGACCAAGAAAAACTATTCACAGCTCAAATTCAGAAACTTGGTTCCCCTGAAGCTGCTGCTAAATTGAGCGCACCCTCCGGTTACAGCGAACATCATACAGGTTATGCGATCGATCTAACAGATGGTAAGTTTCCCAAACAAGATATTACCTATGAGTTTGCGAATACAGATGCTTTTCGATGGTTAAACCTTCGCGCTAAAGAGTTTAGCTTTGAATTGTCATTTCCTGAAAATAATCCTCAAGGAGTTAGTTATGAACCTTGGCATTGGCGTTTTGTCGGACAACCGGAAACATTAGCCATTTTTAAGCGATCGAAGTCAGCGATAAATCGCGATCTAAATAACCAGTAAATGAGGGGGAAAGGGGAAAGGGGGAGAGGGGAAAAAGAGTTTCTTCGATCTGATATCTTGCACCATTCGTGTGGGATCTGTAGGGGTGGGTTCACCAACAATCATTGCCTAAAACAAACAATCTTGTAAACCCGCCCCCACTTGGGCGGTAAATCGCAATCTACTTCTTTCAAGATACAAGAGTAGGGTGCGTCGCTACGAACAATTCTCGCGAATTACAAAAATTCTTGAGCGACGCACTTTTGCGACATTATAAAAAGGGTGGCTAACCCAGATTTGGCATGAGAAGAAAAAAATTAAACTCATTAGTCCTCTTTCAGAGGACTTTAGCTATGAGACAGGGGTTTCAACCCCTGTCGGACTGGCGGGCTGACTTAAAACCCTAATTTTTCCAACACGGGCTTAGTTGAAACAATATGTCTCTCTAGTCCCAGTTTTTTCGGCTCCACACCCAAAGCCAAAGCCACCAATTGCGGGAGATGCAGCACCGGCAAACCCAATTTGCGATCGATTACTTTTTCGACCTCCGGCTGCCGCGAATCCAAATTTAAATGACAAAGCGGACAAGGCGTTACCATACAATCAGCACCGTTGTCAAGAGCATCTTGAATGTGTTTGCCGGCCATCTGAAAAGATTGGTTTGTGGCATAACTCGCCAGCGGCCAGCCGCAGCATTGCGTCCGTCCTCGATAATAAATTGGAGTTGCCCCGATCGCCCGAAACACATTTTCCATCGATTCCGGTTGGTGCGGGTCATCGTAAAGCAGCTTATCCTGAGATCGCAGCAGATAGCAGCCGTAAAAAGCCGCGCACTTCAAGCCCGAAAGTTTGCGGGTGACTCGCTTCTGCACTTCCTCCAAACCGTAATCTGCAACGATCGCCCACAGCAGATGTTTCACCTCGGTACTTCCTTGGTAGGGCGAACAGCCTTGTTTTTCCAGCAAACCGTTGACTTTTTCTACGTAAGGTCGATCGGTCTTTTGGGATTCCTTGAGGCGATCGTCCACATGACCGATTACGCCTTGACAAGTGCTGCAATGCGTCAGCAAAGGCAGATTCAGTTGCTCGGCCAAGGCAATATTGCGGGCATTGACAGTATCTTCGAGCAACTGCGAATCTTCCTTGAAAGTGCCAGAACCGCAGCAAGAAGCTTTTTTGAGTTCCACCAGTTCAATGCCCAAGGCTTGAGTCAGCGCTTGAGTAGACAGGTAAAGTTCGCGGGCGGCCCCTTGGGCGACGCAACCTGGAAAGTAAGCATATTTGAGATTTGGGGATGGCATAATTGTTTCTGCTGGGGAGACAAGGTAAGGGACAAGAAAGGAGGGCGATCGCGCGTTGGGATGCTTCCTGAACCTATAGAATCCATAGGTTGCAGGGGTTAGGGTTACGGCAATAGATATCAACTGGGTTCTGTGCGAGTGCGATCGATTTGAAAGTTGTTGGCAAAGCAATTTACGATCGGGCAATCAACCAAATTTATAGTTCAGTATGACAATCACAACTATTCAGACAAAACCTGGAAATTGCTTCCGTCTCTCTATCAAAGCTAACGCGATTCTGACAACTACACAGTAAACTGAGAGCAACCCCTTCTTCGCCCCAGTTCAACTATATGCCTCGCTGGTTCAATACCGCTGGCCCCTGCCGCGCTGACATCCACTATATGCTGCCTGCCATTCGTCGTGTCCCTAGCCTAGAGCGACTAATTAGTCAGGAAAATTATTTTGTCATCCACGCACCCCGACAAGTTGGTAAAACCACCGCCATGCTAGCTTTAGCAAAACAACTCACCGAGAGCGGACAGTACACGGCGGTGATGCTGTCGGTGGAAGTAGGCGCACCCTTCAGTCAAGATATTGCTGGTGCTGAAGATGCCATTCTGGGTGCTTGGCGAGATCATATCGCCTTCCGTCTTCCTGCTGAACTTCAACCTCCAGATTGGACAGCCATCCAGTCGGGACAAAAAATTAGGTCAGCCTTACAGCTTTGGGCGCAAACATCGCCTCGTCGTTTGGTGATTTTTATCGACGAAATTGACGCATTACAAGACCAAGCTTTGATTTCAATCCTACGCCAACTGCGCGATGGTTATCCCAATCGTCCTGTTGCTTTCCCTCAATCGGTTGGTTTAATCGGTTTGCGAGATGTGCGGGATTATAAAGTCGCTGCGGGTGGAAGTGACAGGCTCAATACTTCTAGTCCTTTTAATATTAAAGTTAGATCCCTAACTCTCCGCAATTTTAATGCCGAAGAAGTCGCAGAACTCTACAACCAACATACCCAAGATACCGGACAAGTTTTTACTCCAGAAGCAGTAGCTTTAGCATTTGAACTAACTCAAGGACAACCGTGGTTAGTCAATGCTTTAGCGAAAGAAATAGTAGAAGAATTAGTCACTGATGAATCCGTAGAAATTACAACAGAACATATTTTAAAAGCAAAAGAAATTATAATTCAACGTCAGGATACGCATTTAGATAGTTTGGCAGAACGACTCAGAGAAAATCGAGTTAAAGCGATTATAGAACCAATTTTAGCAGGACGAGAATTACCAGAATCTTCTAATGACGATCGCCAATATCTGGTAGACTTAGGCTTGCTCAAACGATCTCCGGCTGGAGGCTTAGTCATTGCCAATCCAATTTATCGAGAAGTGCTACCGAGAGTTCTAGCCCAAGGCCCCCAAGATAGTTTACCGATTATCAGCCCCAGTTGGCTGAACGATCGCGGAGAGTTAAACACTGATGCTTTACTCGATGCCTTTCTTGCCTTTTGGCTACAACATGGCGAACCGTTGCTCAAAAGTGCATCCTATCCCGAAATTGCCCCTCATTTAGTGTTGATGGCGTTTCTGCATCGAGTGATTAATGGTGGGGGAACCTTAGAGAGGGAATATGCGATCGGACGCGATCGCATGGATCTCTGTCTGCGTTATGGTGAGGTAACATTGGGAATTGAACTGAAGGTTTGGCGCAATCGGAAAGTCGATCCTTTGAGTAAAGGATTGGAACAATTAGATGGATATTTAGCGAGATTGGGACAAGATTCGGGTTGGTTGGTCATTTTCGATCGCAGAGATAATGCGCTGGAACTGGAAGAGCGGCTGAAAACTGAAATTCAGACTACCCCAATGGGGCGAGAGATTACAGTCATTCGAGCGTGAAGTCCCGCTTTTTTCTCTATGTTTCCGATCGCTTGAGTCTGTGATAAAATGCTGAGATTCTCATCCAGCCATATCAGTCGGTACAAACTCCAGCCTAAAAAGCGCAGTTATTTAAGACATAGACGAGTACCGAAAGCAATGTCAGATAATCTCAACCGTTCTTTTTTCACCTTAGACGATCGTACACAGGCATCAAACCCTGGAATGCTCCGCGTCAATTATCTTTATTGGCTGCGTTCATTCCCCCAGAAACCAGTGGAGCTTCTACTTCCACTCATTTTGGTAGTTGGAGTAGCTTTTTTCATCAACCGCATTTTTGCAGTGGCAGTAATTGAAATTGTCCGCGAAGGTCAAAGTTTAAAGAACTTACCATCCGCATTGTTTGGTCTTATTATATTTAATGTCTTCTTTTGGTTTGGTATCTCACGACTAATAAACCAACTGATATGGCTGGTAACTCATGTGCGCGAACACTTCTTTCATGGCTGTGTTAATCCTGGTATTATTATTGAGTCAAAGCCACCTTTAGTTGCTGTATTTACAGATCTTACTACAGGTAGAGAACCCCACTATGTAATCAAGATTTTGCCTCAACCCCTTCGATGGATGAATAATGGTATTCCTCCAGTTGGTAAAAGAGTTGCTACTGTTGCTCTGTATGAAGGAAGTAGTCAAAAAGCCTGCTGGAATGACTTTCATCCAGTAGTGGTAAACTGTGTAACAGACAATCAAGCTGATATAGAAAGAGTCTTTCAGAGTATTCCAGAATGGGAATGGCAGCAACTTGAAGTAGGGCTTAATTATATTCAGACAAAGAAACCAGGACTGTATTCAATACCTTTTGTTCGTTGTGCATTTTGCCACGATATAGTCTTTCTTCCGCTGTACGCTAGTCACAAGGAGGAACACACACAACTTCTACCAGATGGTCAAATGACAGACCATATTACTGTTCCTCCAGAACGGCGCTATCAAGGAACTCTTAATAAAGTGCCAGAAACTTACTTTCATTCACTTTGTAAAGTGTCAACAAAAATGCCAGAGGAAATTATCCGTAGCTACTTAGTCAACCCATTTCTCTATAACGAATATACATTTTGTTGTGGATGTAATAATTATATCCTTCAGCAAGAGCTTTACTGGTGCGAAACAGGACAATGTTTGATGGATTACTTTCAAGAACTGCAAGATGAGTACCTTCGCGTCCATGACAATCCTCCACCCAATCCATGATTCTGTTGGCAAAGTCATGCTACATAAATGTTTTTATGTTGTTTTGAGCTTGAGTCCTGTTCTTATTATGCGATCGCCAGCATGATTCGATCGCTAAAATTACCTACTTTATTTGTGCAGGAAGGGGATATTTTGTGCCAGCGCTGCGAGAAAACGTTCGACAAATGGTTGTAGGATTTGAAAGCAATAAGTAAAGTCCAACTGAATCTTGTTGTTATCCGCTCGGGTAATATTGAACAAGCTACTGCGTTCTATCAAAGGCTGGGTCTGTATTTGATCGAACAGCAGCATGGCAATGGTTTAGAGCATTTTGCTAGTGAGGTAGGCTGTATCACCTTTGAGATTTACCCGTGCACTGCTGGAACAGTAGCAACGACGGCAACTCGGCTGGGATTTCAAGTCTCTTCTGTAGATGCTGTTGTCTGTGAAATCAAAAAGCACGGTGCTTCAATTGTTTCACCTCCTGCGGATTCAGCTTGGGGACGACGTGCAGTCGTGGCAGACCCAGATGGACATCGAGTAGAGTTGACACAGCTCTATTGACACTCCTCGACCTTAAGGTACGAGGATTCTTGGGCTGAATCTTGCCTCCATCGACAATGCCGATCTTGGTCTTACAGTTTCATGCTAGCCTGACTATACTTTTTACAGCAAGCACTCTCATAGGCTAATCCCCAAGCTTAAATTTCCGTAGGCCCTACGGTATTTAATTTTTAGTCTGCTCTTTCCATTTGGATTTAGTTGCTACCAGTGATGGATCGATATTTAGGTGTTACGGAGTTTCACTTGTTGCCTGCGTCACCAAGGTCAGCGACCTATTAATAGGCTAACAAAAAGCCGTCCTACAAGGACAGGGTTTTAAACCCAATTTCCTGATAATCTCGATTTGCTCCAAATGACCCATCGATTTAACGGCTACCTTGACTAGATAATGGTCGCTGCCGATCGCACTGTACCAAGCTTAGACCTCTGGAGATTCTTAGAGCAGCGATCGCAAGCCCGCAAAAGTCCGCAACAGTCCTGAAGTTGCCAGCAATGCTCGCGCCCCACTCCCTACACCAAGGGTCAGTTAGAAAAGCGGCAAGCCTTTTTCGTGAAGATCCCCCTTTCGGATAAGATCAGATACGCAGCAACCAATGAGGACAGGATGTTATGAGTCAAGACGACATTTTTGCTAGAGTCAAGAAAATTGTGGCAGATCAACTCGAAGTCGATCCGAGCGAAGTCAAGCCCGAAGCCAACTTTGCTAACGATTTAGGAGCAGATTCCCTAGATACAGTAGAGCTGGTAATGGCCTTGGAAGAAGAGTTTGATATTGAAATTCCCGACGAAGCAGCCGAAGCAATTACCACGGTTCAAGCTTCTGTAGATTTCATCAGCAGCAAACTTGCAGCTCCAAAAGCATAAAATACCTGTCTTTTCCCCGAAGAGGAGAAAAGTTAAAAAACTAACAACTCCTCTTTTGTTCTGCGTTCTGGGTGTTTAATTTTTTGAAACTGAAATCATGACAAATAAAGAGCGTAAGCGCGTTGTTATCACGGGTCTCGGCGCGATTACACCGATCGGCAATACCTTGTCCGAATATTGGGACGGGTTGCTGGCCGGGAAGAATGGCATCGGCCCGATCACCTTATTCGATGCGTCGCGGCACGACTGCCGGATTGCTGGAGAGGTAAAGGGTTACGACCCTCACGACTATTTAGAGCGCAAGGAAGCAAAGCGGATGGATCGTTTTGCTCAATTTGGGGTATCAGCGAGCAAACAAGCTCTGGCTGATGCCAAGTTTGAGATTAACGACCTGAACGCAGAACAGGTGGGTGTCATTCTTGGCACCGGCATTGGTGGCCTGAAGGTTTTGGAAGACCAACAAGAGATCTATTTGACTCGCGGCCCCGATCGGTGCAGCCCGTTTATGATTCCCATGATGATTGCGAATATGGCGGCAGGCCTGACGGCGATTCAAACGGGCGCTAAGGGGCCGAACTCTTGCACGGTGACGGCCTGCGCGGCGGGTTCAAATGCCGTGGGCGATGCGTTTCGCATGGTTCAGAACGGTTACGCGCAAGCCATGATTTGCGGCGGTACGGAAGCTGCGGTAACTCCTTTGTGCGTGGCGGGTTTTGCTGCGGCGAGGGCGCTTTCGACTCGCAACGATGACCCGACTCATGCTTGCCGTCCCTTCGATCGCGATCGCGATGGTTTTGTCGTCGGCGAAGGTGCTGGCATTATGATCCTAGAAGAAATGGAACACGCTCTAGCCCGTGGCGCCAGGATTTACGCAGAAATTGTCGGCTACGGTTTAACCTGCGATGCGTACCACATGACATCCCCAGTACCGGGCGGTGAGGGTGCGTCGCGGGCGATCGCTCTAGCGCTCAAAGATGGCGGTTTAACGCCGGATATGGTGAGCTATATCAACGCTCACGGCACGAGCACGCTTCCCAACGATTCTACGGAAACGAAGGCAATTAAGAAGGTTTTGGGCGATCGCGCTTACAAAGTAGCAATTAGTTCTACCAAGTCCATGACAGGCCATCTTTTGGGCGGTTCTGGGGGAATTGAGGCTGTAGCGACGGTAATGGCGATCGCCAACGATAAAGTCCCGCCGACAATCAATCTAGAAAATCCCGATCCTGAGTGCGATTTAGATTACGTTCCCCATACAAGTCGCGATCTAAAAGTTGACGTGGCGCTGTCGAATTCCTTTGGGTTTGGCGGCCACAACGTGACACTGGCATTCAAGAAGTTTGTGCAGTAACGGACAACTTGAAAGTCGAGAGTCGAGAGTTAAAAGGTGAAAAATTAATTTTTCACCTTTCTAGGGTAGGCATCTTGCCTGCCCTAAATTTCTGAGGTATAACCGGAGCGATCGTATGAATCAACCAATTCTCCGATTTTTGACAACCAATAATTATAAAAATCTCCACTTAGAGCCATCTGTACATTTAAATAACCTTAATGTATTTATAGGCTCAAACGGTTCAGGTAAAAGCAATTTTATCAGTTGTTTAAAATTTTTAAAAGATTGCCTAATAGCTATTCCAGACGAAAATCGGGGCGTGAGTAGTTTTGAGGATGCTATTTCTAAATTTGGCGGTGATAAAATCTTAGATGTCAATGTTGAAAATCCAGCAAAAGTCAGTATTGCTTACTGTTTTTCGCAAATTAACCAAACTGGTAATCTTCAAAAAGACAGCGCAATTCTTGACTTCAAACTTTATACAGATAGACAAAAAGTAAGGGCGACCATTTCTGAAGAATATCTGTATGGCGGAGAAGATTTGCAGGAAACTTCCAGCAGGCAACCTTTCTATTACTATAAATTGCATGAAAGAAAATTAGGGCAAGGGGTTTTATCTGTTTACAATTCTCCCGGTCAAGAGTCAACTCAGTTTGAACCTTTAGATAACATTCCTACAAATTCTTTTGGTTTGCTGACAATTCCGACACTGCTTGAAAATAGTCAAGCGCCCCCAGAAAACACACCGGTTTACAAAATTAGAAGAGAATTAATTGAATTTATTTCAAAATGGCAATTTTACAATGCCAATAACATGAATTTAAATTTAATTAGAACGGTAGAGCCTAAAATAGGCGGAAGTGATATTTACCTATCTGCATCGGGAGATAATCTGTCGTTAGTTTTGGATAATTTAAACCAAAAAGATATCGATTTTGAAGATAGCATTAACGAGGCAATGAAGTCAATATTCCCAAAAACTCGTCGCCTTAGAGCTTTACGTTCTGGTCGCCTATCTCTCACTGTAGAATGGTATTTTGAAGGCGTAAAAGAAGCATTTTACCTTAATGAAATGTCGGATGGAACTGTCAGAATGCTTTGTTGGGCAACTATATTGCATTCTCCACTTCTTCCTTCTTTGATCGTCATTGATGAACCGGAATTAGGATTGCACGTATCGTGGATGCCAATTTTAGCTGAGTGGATTAAACAAGCTGCGACAAAAACTCAGATAATTATTACCACACATAGCCCCGACCTTTTAGATCACTTTACCGATCATTTAGAGAATGTTCTTTGTTTTTATTCAGAAAATAGAACCCATTTCTCAGTCAAATCTCTTTCCAAAGAAATGCTGGAACAAAAACTTGAAGAGGGATGGCAATTAGGCGACTTATATCGTGTTGGCGATCCAACTATTGGAGGATGGCCGTGGTAGTGTGGGTTTACTCTGGAGGCGGTGAAGCTGAGGTTAGAGGATTCTTTCCTTTTTTAGACAAAACTTTTCCGGGCTGTAGATTTGAACGAAAAACACCAGTGCGTCAAAAACCCGGCCCTAAAGCTAATAAAGCAGGTACTTATGGAAGAACAGGTCAAAGTTTAATCGAACAAATCAAGCAAGAATTGCCCATCGCCTTAAAAGCAGAACCAAATAAATGCGACCTGATTTTAGTTTTTGACGATTTGGATTGTCGCGATTCTCAGGAACAAAAAAAGAAAATATTAGACGAGATATCAAAAATACCAGAATGTGCTGACATCGAAAAATTTGTTGGGTTTGCGGCACCAGAAATCGAAGCTTGGATTATTGCTGATTGGAATAATTCAATAGCTAAAAATTCTGATTTTCGCGGCAGACATGAACCTATGCGTTCGTGGCTGAGTAGACAAAAAAAAGTTTCTTTTAATAATCCCGAATCATTTAGTGAATACGATGCTGAAAAAGATTGCTGTCGAGAAAAACTATCAGAAGCTTTAGTTGAGTCAAGTGTTCAAGATGAAGTCGATCGCGATAAAGCACGCTTTTCTAAAGGATATCATACTCCTTTGCTCTTGATAGAAATCGATCCAAATGAAGTCCAGAAAAAATGTCCCTTATTTCGCGAACTTTATAACTATCTCAATAATTTTTGTCGTTCTGCTTAGCTTATTCTCCCGGCAACAACTCCAAGCGATATCGGTACAAAGCCACAGGATGCCCCCCAGCAGCAAAATAATCGGGATCTTGCGGCGACAAATAAATTGCTGTCACCTGATCGGCTTCAATTTTTTTACTCGCAGAACCTCCATTTTCTCCGCTTCCAATCACTCGATAAGCCGTGGTTGTTTCAACTTCGTTTAAATAAATATCAGTCTCTCCCCGAAACACCTGCTGAGAAATTTCTGTAGATACAAACTCGCGAGTATTCGGCGTTTCGGTGCCGCGACTGGTGACAATCGAGATTAGTTGGCGAGATCCTTTGAGTATGGTAATCTGGCGGTTGGGATTGTTCGGATCGACTTTTACGGAAAGTACGCCACTGTCGCCTAAATAGGCTTTGGCGATGTTCAAACCGTTAAAAGCGCGATCGGCTACAATTTTAGGAGCTTTTTTAGATGTTAAATTAGAAATTAAGCCAATATTTTTTTCCGGTTGAAATCGAACTGCAAATAATACGGGCTGCTGCAAATACTGGCGGTTTTTTTCAAACCCGGGCGTGACAATATTTGGGGCTAAAGGCGCAGCTAAATCCACCAAGGTGCTCGCAACATTCCAATGGCCGCCCATCCAGTCTGGATACACTAAATCTCCTTTGGCTACGGCGATGGGAGGCTTGCTATCCCAATTGGGAAAACTGGAAATGCGATCGCCCAAAACTCCCGCCCTCGCAGCGCCACCCCACAGCAACACCACCAAAACCAGACAAAAAAACCAAATTACCTTCATACCAAATTACATTCAAACAGCTAACTTTCTATTTTTCTCTAATTCGTTCGTAGTGAGGACTTTAGTCCTTCTTTTTGCGGACTGAAGTCCTCACTACAAACCTTTGGGAGTGGGGAATACAAGTCTTTCTTTTTGCGGACTGAAGTCCTCACTACAAACCTTTGGGA
>NZ_JAEQCI010000125.1:17951-27885 GCF_020738565.1 Microcoleus sp. PH2017_12_PCY_D_A
TTTTGCGGACTGAAGTCCTCACTACAAACGCTTCTTTTTGCGGACTGAAGTCCTCACTACAAACGCTTCTTTTTGCGGACTGAAGTCCTCACTACAAACCTTTGGGAGTGAGGAATACAAGTCTTTCTTTTTGCGGACTGAAGTCCTCACTACAAACCTTTTTTATTGTTTGTTAGTTTTAAATTGCCTCAACAGGTGCAGGTTCCCAAACCTCGCCGTATTTTTCCTTCAACTCGTGCCAATTCTCCACTTGTCCAGGTTCGTATTCCCCCGGTTTTCCCCACTGCAAAAACGCGCTCAAAGCAGCATCATTTTGTTCGTCTAAAAAACGGATTGCATAAGTTGTAAAATTGCCTCTTTTCGCCTCGCCAGTCTCAAATTTTACCTGTTTGATTTTGTCCATATTCAAGTGAAACTCAAATATTTCGGCGTGCATATTTGCATATTTTCCCTTGGGCAACTCTGCATAAAACAGCTTGTGAATTGAACCGCGCACTTCCAGCACAGCGGCGCTGCTAGTCACGATCAAACGCAGCGTCCCCAATTTTTCGCAAGCTTCTAAGAATTCTTTGAGGTTAGGCATAATTTGGGAATGGGTAATTGGTAATTGGGCAAGCAGGGCATTGGGCATTGGCCAAACAGGTCATTGGGCATTGGCTCCCCAAAATCAGAACAAATGCCTGACAAATAACCAATAACTAATGACTACTGTCAACTGTCAACTGTCAACTGTCAACTGTCAACTGACTATTTTTCATGTAGTTCGTAAGCTGCAACAATCCGCTGTACTAGCGGGTGTCTCACCACATCTGACTGATTGAATTCACAGAAGGCAATGCCTTCAACGTTACCCAGAATTTTTTGAGCAACTGACAAGCCCGACTGTTGGTTTGGTGGCAAATCGGTTTGAGTGATATCGCCCGTCACTACCATTTTCGATCGAAAGCCCAGACGAGTCAAAACCATTTTCATCTGAGCAGGTGTTGTATTTTGAGCTTCGTCTAAAATTACGAAAGCATTGCTGAGAGTGCGCCCTCGCATATAAGCTAAAGGAGCTACTTCGATCAATCCTCTTTCCATTAAATCGGCCATTTTTTCGGGGTCGATTATTTCTTGGAGGGCGTCGTAAAGCGGGCGCAAATATGGATCGACTTTTTGCTGCAAATCTCCTGGCAAAAATCCTAACTTTTCGCCTGCTTCTACGGCTGGCCTGGTTAAAATCAGCCGTTCGTACTGCTTGCTTAATAGCGCTTGCACTGCGAAAATAGCTGCTAGAAATGTTTTGCCAGTACCAGCGGGGCCGATGCAAAATGTTAAGTCGTGGGTGCGTACTGCTTGGACGTACTGGCGCTGCTTGAAGGTTTTGGCTCGAATTTCTTCGCCGCGGCGCGTTTTGGCGAGTACGTCTCGCTGCAAGTCTTGCAAATCATCTTGGCGGTTAGTATCCAATGCGTAGCGCGCTGTTTGGATTTCTACTCCGGTGATGGTTTTGCCGGATTTCCAATAGTCGGAGAGCGATCGCACTAATTTATGACACAATTCTACTTGAGCTTTTGTGCCGGAAATCAGCAGTTCTTGACCTCGCATTACCAGGTTAGCGCCGGTTTGCTTAGAGATAATTTTCAAGTTTTCTTCTTGATTGCCGGCTAGCGACATGGCGCTTTGATTGCTCGGTAACTCGATTGTTAGTTTTTCAGTCATGCCAGCATGAGCTCCTCCAAGTAAGCAATTAAAAGTTAACAATTAGCCCTGTTTTGCGAACAAAAAGACGCCCGGTACTAGCTTTTACCTAGTATCTCAGGCGTCTTTTCTGTTTAAATCGCAAATGAGTTTGGTGCTTGAGGCACAAATCAAATCTCCTTTCTATGAAGTCAGGCAACTTTAGATTTTAGATTTTAGATTTTAGATTTTAGATTTTAGATTTACCCGCTCCTGCTGACATTTTAGATTTAAAATTTTACATTTTTGTCCGATCGCAAAACTGGCAATCTCAAATCAAACAGGGTTTGTCACACAAAGTCTACAACAGGCAATCTAAAATCTAAAATTGTCTCTCACTCAGCAGAACAGTTAATAGCCGGGAGTATTTCTGCTCGTTCTAAACGTAGGTGTGTTTGTACGGCGAGGTTGTTCTCTCGGAGTTCTGCTAGGTAAGGGAGTCGGCGGCGGAGGCCCAGTCCGGGGTCGGAAGTCTCCCCCATCGCGCCTACCGCGATCCGGACGATCGCGATCCGAACGATCGCGATCGCCCCTAGGCGGCCCGGAATTGCGATCGCCCGCTTCGCCATCGTATATATCTAAGTACAGCGACTGACCCGCCGTTTGCGCTACCGCTTCGAGGGTAGTTCTTATTGCCTGAATATTGCGTCCGCCCCTACCGTAAACCCGCCCTTTATCGGGATCTTCAAAAGCGAGCCGAACCCAGACCCGGGATTGGCGGGGGTGGAGTTCGCAATCAACTCGCAAAGACCCGGGCGATTCTAAAAAAGGCCCAATTAAAAACTTAACCAGTCCAGCATAGTTGGGACTAGCTGACTGTTGCTGTGCTGGATTCAACGTTGGCTCCGGCTCCGACTTGTTCAAATACATTCGCTTTTCTCAGGATGTCACGCACGGTGTCAGTTGGCTGAGCGCCATCTTGCAGGCGCTTGACAATCGCTGGAACATCCAGCCTGGTTTCATTATTTCTGGGGTTGTAGAAGCCGAGTTCTTCTAGGGGACGGCCGTCACGGCGGGTAGTGCTGTTCATCGCTACAATCCGGTAGCTGGTCTCGCGTTTTTTCCCGTATCTCTTCAATCGCAGTTTGATCATCTTCTTGCAGAATAGTCCTCGATCAATTGTGACATACTCCACGCGCGAAATCTCACATTATGCTGTGGGCAATTGGGCATCGGCCAAACAGGGCATCGGCCAAACAGGGCATCGGCCAAACAGGGCATCGGCCAAACAGGGCATCGGGCAAACAGGGCATCGGGCATTAGAACCAATAACCAATAACAACCAACCAATAACAACCAACCAATGACTAATGACCAATGACTAATGACTTCTTCCCTTAACCTCCGAGCAATATCTCGCTGCGATTTGCTGCCCCCAAAGCCGGTCTAGCGCCGTCAATGTGCGGTGTAATTGCTAGGGGTAACGTCGGTGCAGTGCCCCACTGCTGTACCAATTTTTGCAGAAATATATCTTGCTGGGCTCTCAAGGAGTCCCAATCGGTGCCGCGATTGATAATTGCAAACCAAACTAAACCCCGATCGCGCGTGGGTATGGCTCCAGCCAAAGCAATCACCGTGTCCAAGGTACCGGTTTTCACCACAGCCGATGGCGGAATGTGTCGGTGTTCCAGAGTTCCTTTATCGCGCCCGGACACCGGAAACAAGTCAGCAACAGTCAGCCCCGTAGTCTGAAGGTTGCGCGCGATCGCCTGCATCATCCCGCAAGCCGCCCTCGGAGACATCCGATTGGACACTCCCAATCCCGAACCGTTAATTAATTGAAGTTCCTCCGCCGGCACCCCCGCCGCCCAAGTCGCTTGCTGCTGGACTATTTTGTGCCCGCCCAAATTGTTGGCCAGTATCTGAGCGATTTCATTGTCGCTGTGGACGTTCATCTGCTTGAGAATTTCGGCTAAAGGGAGCGATCGGCGCTTCAGCAGCAAATGTCCCTCCCGGGCAAATTTTTCAGCGATCGTGCTGCCGGCGATCGTTACTTGCGGCTTTTTGGTTCCCGGAGCCATCTTAGAATACATTGACAGCACGTCCCGCGGCCAACTACGGCTATCAAGTGCCTGCCGCAAACCCTCCCCCGCAGCCAAGGGATCTGACTGGTAATTCATGGGAAAATTGCCAGTTATGACCAAATTGCCGGCCACGCGATCGATACCCATTTGATTGAGAGCATTGCCCACGGCGATCGCCTCTTCCCACACAAACAGCGGATCGCCCCCGCCGCTGACCACCAAATCCCCCTGCAACACCCCATTCCTAATCGGCCCCGTACCCCGGAACCGCGTTTCAAACTGATGCTCGGTGCCCCAAGTTTCCAGCGACGCCAGAGAAGTTGCAATCTTAGTCAGCGAAGCCCCAGGCATCAGTACCTTTCCCTGCTGACTTACCAGCGATACCATTCCCGCTTGCACCCAAACTCCCTGATTGCCTTCTATCAGATGTTTTGCCTTCAAATCTTTTAAATATTCCTCCACCGCGGCAGCAGCGGGCAAGTCTGGATTTGCCGGATCTACTCTCCCAAAAGCCAGCTCTTCGGCCACCACTAACCCGGGTATCCCTCCCCGCCAAGCCAGTAGCGACAAGGCGTTGGGCGCGGCACTGCGTACCCCAGCCATGTCCAGCCATAGAGACACGATCCCTGAGCTAAATAAATCCAGCATTTTTTACTCCTAAAGTCAATCGATTTTAGATTTTAGATTTTAGATTTTAGATTTAGTCCACAGATGAATCTGGGAGATTGAACCTTATACCAAATCCTGGTTTGAGACCCTCTTTATTTCTTTAGCCCGCGCACCATCCGGGCTTTGTTTTTATAGACGCGGTTTCAACCGCGCCCGTCCAATCGGGGATATCTTACCCGGATTTGGTATTAGTCTAAAATTTAGGGCTCTCCACCACTTAAGTCCAGGGCTTGTATCCGTTTTTGGGCCCAGTCATGTAAACTATTCCATTGAGTTTTTCAATTTGCCGTCAAAAATAGTAAAGTGGGGACAAACTCTATCAGAGTAGTCCGAAATAGCGATCGTTCGATCGAGCGCGAGCAGATTTCAGTTATTTATTCAGACGAATGGATTCAGACTCCAGATCCGCAAGAAACGGGTACAACGCCCCGACGCCATTCGTGGATGCTCCCAAAATTTTAGACGGTAGTTCAATCTCCCAGATTTAAGGCTGTAACTCAATCGAAAATCTCCAATGCTCCAATACGAAAATCGACTGACTTCCTGGTAGAATTTTTAGTGTTTCTCAAACATTGGTCAATGGGATCGACACGCGCAAGAATTGCAATAGACGCTATGGGTGGGGATCACGCCCCCGCCGAAGTTGTAGCTGGAGCGCTTAAGGCACAAGAAGAATTAGGCGTAGAGATTTTGCTGGTGGGCGACCCGCAGCAAATAGAAGACTCGCTACGTCTTCAAGACGCGATCGGCCGCGTCTCTACAGGTCAGCTAGAAATCGTTCCTTCAGAAGGAACGGTGGAAATGCACGAAGAACCTCTAAGTGCCCTCAAACGCAAGCCCAAAGCTTCGATTAATGTAGCCATGAACTTGGTGAAGCAGCAGCAGGCTGATGCTGTGGTGTCCGCCGGTCACTCCGGTGCGGCCATGGCGGCTGCCCTACTGAGGTTGGGGCGGCTACCTGGAATCGATCGCCCTGCGATCGGTGCGGTTTTGCCGACAATGGTACCGGGTACCTCTGTACTCATTCTCGATGTCGGCGCTAATGTGGACTGCCGCCCCAAATTTTTGGAGCAGTTCGCTCTGATGGGAACTATTTACAGCCAGTGCGTGCTGGGCGTCGCCGAACCAAAAATCGGCCTGCTCAACATTGGCGAAGAACCTTCTAAAGGCAACGACGCTGCGGTACGCACCCATCAGTTATTGGTGGACAATCCGAACATTCCTTTTGTGGGCAATGCCGAAGGCCGCGACGTGCTGTCGGGGAATTTCGACGTGATTGTCTGCGACGGGTTTGTCGGCAACGTGTTGTTGAAGTTTGCCGAAGCGGTGGGCGAAGTCGTGGTGCAAGTGCTCAAGGAAGAATTGGCGGCCGGACTTAAAAATCAAATTAGTGCTCCCCTCCTGCAAGAAAGCCTCAAGGGGTTCAAGCAGCGGGTAGACCACGTTGAACACGGCGGCGGTTTGCTGTTGGGTGTTGCTGGAGTTTGCATTATCAGCCACGGTTCGTCTCAAGCTGCCTCGATTTTTAATGCCATTCGTTTGGCCAAAGAGGCTATTGACAACCAAGTGCTGGATCGAATTAGATCGTCCAATCGCGAAAGCGCTGTGGAACAAGAAGCTGTCAACAGTTGACAGTTGACAGTTGACAGCAAACAGGTTGACAGTTGACTGCTTGAGGGCGACCTCTTCCGGTCAGTCCGAGGATTGGAGTAATGAATAGTCTTCTTTTAATTTCTCCCGCTAGGGGCTCCGGCTTTAAACCAATTCTTTCTAGTAAGTAGGAATTAAAAATTAAAAATGTCAAATTAAAAATGTCAGCTTAAACCAACTGTTTTGCTTAAATAAAAGCAATTCCAGCAGTTTTAAAAAGAAGTTTAATTGGTAATTTTTAATTTTTAATTTCTCGATCGATGGCTCACAAATGGAGAGGAATGTTGCAGCAATCAGGGTTCGGCATTGCCGTCACGGGTAGCGGCTCTTGTACACCGCAGGTTTCGCTAGATAATAACGGTTTGAGTCAGATTGTAGACACGTCTGACGAGTGGATTGGCGCGCGAACGGGCATTCGATCGCGCAGGCTGGCGGACGATCGCACTTCTTTGTGCGATTTGGCATTTTCGGCATCCCGAAAGGCGATCGAAATGGCAGAAATTTCGCCGACAGATATCGATTTGATTATTTTGGCCACATCAAGCCCTGACGATTTGTTCGGCACTGCCGGCAAAATTCAATATCAGTTGGGCGCGACAAAAGCTGTGGCTTTCGATTTGACAGCAGCTTGTTCGGGATTTGTGTTTGGTTTAGTTACAGCCTCGCAGTTCATTCGGACAGGTGTTTATCAAAATATTTTGCTGATCGGAGCAGATATTTTATCTCGCTGGGTGAATTGGTCGGATCGGGGTACTTGCATTTTATTTGGAGACGGTGCAGGTGCGGTGGTATTGCAAGCCTCAGAGGTCGATCGATTTTTGGGATTTGAAATTCGCAGCGACGGCACGCAAAATTCGTCTCTCAATTTAGCCTACAAAGCCGAGTCAAAATCATTAATTGAAGGCGTGAATATCGGACAAGGTGGATTTGAGCCGATCGCCATGAACGGTCAAGAAATCTATCGCTTTGCCGTCAAAAAAGTGCCGGAAGTCATAGAAAAAGCAATGTTTCGGGCCAATATCAGCGCCGAAAAAATTGACTGGCTGCTGCTGCATCAAGCCAATCAGCGGATTCTCGATGCAGTTGCTCAAAGGCTCAAGATTCCCCCGGAAAAAGTAATCAGCAATTTAGCAAATTACGGCAATACCTCAGCAGCTTCAATTCCCCTTGCCTTAGACGAATCCGTGCGTCTGGGTAAAGTTAAATCGGGTGACACTATTGCTGCGGCTGGCTTCGGTGCAGGTTTGAGTTGGGGGGCGGCGATTTTTCAATGGGGAAGGTAATACGATTTTAGATTTTAGATTTTAGATTTTAGATTGGGGAATCACTGATGAACTAGGGATTGGAAGCGCAGGCTAGCAGTTTCATGATTTTAGAGAACTGGTACAATATTTGGCTATAAACTTGCCCTGTTGACATCGGGCGTGCGACCATTAAAAAAGAAAAATCTTTTAACACGCCATACACAGGTCATAGCATAGGGAAAAGCGCGCACAAAGCCGTGAATCCTTCGACAGGAATTCTGGACAAGAGTGTGCTGCAATTGAAAATCCTCTATTTTTCGATGGACTTTCCCCGCGTCGAAGGTTGAAAATTTTGCTACGGCGATCTGAATTAAAGTAGCAAAAAAAATATAAAACTCGCAAAAAGCGCAGTTATTATGCTAGAATTGTGAGTCGCGAGTAGATAGTTCGTGAACCGAAAGATAGCGGATACCAGCCAGCGAACTCAGAAGCGGAAAACAAAGAATTTTTGCAATCACTTTCTTAGCAACCACCAATTAGCAGATTACCGGAAAAATGACTAAAACAGCATGGGTATTTCCCGGACAAGGTTCCCAGGCGATCGGGATGGGTGCAGACTTATTAAACTTGCCAACAGCCAAAGTTAAATTTGAGCTGGCCAAAGAAATTTTAGGCTGGTCTGTCCCTGAAGTTTGCCAAAAAGAAGAAGCAAAACTATCTCGGACTCTTTACACTCAGCCTTGTTTGTTTGTAGTAGAAAGCATTTTGGCAGACTTAATGCGAGAAAAGAGCGATCGACCCGCAGTAGTGGCCGGTCACAGTTTAGGAGAATACGTTGCCCTGTACGCAGCAGGAGTCTTTGACTTTGAAACGGGATTGCGCTTGGTAAAACGCCGCGCCGAACTGATGGAGACTGCCTCGGGCGGGCAAATGGTGGCTTTGATCGGCTTCGACAGGCAGGAATTAGAACTGCAAATTCAATACAGCCGAGATGTGGTGCTCGCCAACGACAACAGCGAAGCACAAGTAGTGATTTCTGGTACGCCAGCAGCAGTAGAAGATTTGCTGGCAAAAATTAAAGTCAAACGCGCGGTTAAATTGAATGTTTCCGGTGCGTTTCACTCTCCCCTGATGGCCGGGGTGGCGGCAGAGTTTCAACTAGCCCTAAAGGCTGCAAGGTTTTCCGATGCTAAAATGCTCGTACTCTCGAACTCAGAACCGACAGCGACTACTAGCGCAGCTACTTTAAAACAGCGGTTGAATTATCAAATGACTAAAGGCGTGCGCTGGCGCGAAATCTCCCTGCAATTGCCGCAACAAGGAATCGATCGAGTAGTGGAAATTGGCCCCGGCAAAGTTCTCACAGGTTTGATCAAGCGGACTTGTCCCGATTTAGCCCTGGTGAATGTTAGCAGTTTTGCAGATTTGCCCGCTTAATCTATTGTTAACCTGTGCCTGTTGTGCAAATTGGAGATAGACGATCGAGAAAGCTGGAAAATCTCGATCGAGAATGTACGGGACTTACCCATCAAAACCAAAGAAACCGGGTTTTTTACCGAGATTAAAAGTTGAGATGCAGTATTTTTGTAAAAAAACCCGGTTTCTAGCTACTCGTGCGTCCAAGACTAATCAGGACAAGCGCAGATATCGATCGCCCTTGAGGTCGATCGGCAAATCCTGATTTAGACTAGGAATAAAAATCCAGCTAATCCGGTACTGATATGAAAAAAGCTATTTACTGGCTGATGGGCGAAAAAGCCGGCAGAACCATAGTAGGCGCGTGATAGGCTAAAATTCAGTGTAATTTAAAATCTCAGGTTTTCCGTGAGCAAAAGTCGCGAACCAGTCGAAAGTTTACTTCTCTACTATTTATTCAAGTGGTCAATTGTCAGCCCCATGCTGCACCTTTACTTTCGGGGGCGCATCTACGGTGCAGAAAATGTGCCAGCAGAAGGCCCATTTGTGGTAGTCAGCAATCACGCCAGCGATTTTGACCCGCCGATTTTATCTAGTTCCATGAGGCGGCCGGTGGCCTTTATGGCAAAGGAAGAGTTATTTAAAGTTCCTATTTTGAAGCAGGCAATTACGCTTTACGGCGCTTATCCAGTCAAGCGGGAAAGTGCCGATCGCAGTGCAATTCGATCGGCTATCCAGTCTTTGGAAAATGGATGGGCTACGGGTGTATTTTTGCAGGGAACTCGGACGCCAGACGGTAGAATTACTGACCCGAAATTGGGTGCGGCGCTGATAGCTGCTAAGGCAAAAGCACCGCTGTTACCTGTTAGTTTGTGGGGAACTGACGCGATCGCCTCGAAAGGTTCGATAGTGCCGCGTCCGGTGCCGCTGACAGTGCGAATCGGCAAACTAATTGAGGCGCCCGCTTCGTCGGATCGCGCGGCATTGGAAGCGCTGACTCAAAGATGTGCAACTGAGATTAATGGGATGCACGATTTGGGCCGCTGATGCAGCAGGTTCGATCGTTCGGACTTCAGTCCTTCTTTTCTGAGGAATGAGAATTAAATAACTTACAACCCACATTCCGCAGATGTGGGTCGGTTTTTTTATCAGTTGTGAAAACTTGGAATCCAAACGCTTTTGGGCTGAAATTATGCAGTATTAGCGTCACAG